>PMNO01000560.1:10183-10337 GCA_003161835.1 Myxococcales bacterium
CTGTGCTCATGATGGCAGGACTAGTGTTGCCGGCGATGTTCGCCACGGCTCACGGCCCGCGGCTCACCCTCGCGCTCGCGTCGTCCCGTCAGGCCGCGTCTCGTGGTGTGATGCGCTTTTGCACGTAGAGGGGACGAACGTCGACACCGCGCAT
>PMNO01000516.1:0-607 GCA_003161835.1 Myxococcales bacterium
GACAAGGAGCAGCTGGTGCCGCTCTTGAAGGCGGGCCTGGCCCACAAAGGATTCGCGATCATCGATGTCATTTCGCCGTGCGTGACGTTCAACGATCACGACGGTTCGACCAAGAGCTACCTGTACACGCGCAAGCACCTGATGCAGGTTCTGCGCGCCGACTTCGTGGCACCCGCGACCGAAATCACCACCACCTACGCCGAGGGCACCTCGACCGACGTCACGCTTCACGATGGTAGCGTCGTGAAGCTCAGCAAGGTATCGCGCGACTACGATTACGCGAACCGCGAGTCTGTGGTGAAGCAGCTGCGCGCCATGCAGGCCAAGGGCGAGGTCCCCACGGGCCTGTTGTTTCTGGACACCAAGTCAGTCGACATGCACGAACTGGGTGCCACGGCGGATGTCCCGCTGTCGCGCGTGCCTTTCGAGAAACTCTGTCCCGGCAGCGCCAAGCTCGACACGCTTCAAGAAGCCTTTCGGTAGCGCGAGCGGCCGGCAAACGGCAACCCTTCCGCCCTTCCACGCGAGCGCGGAAATTGGAGTGCCTTTCCGTGTTGGCGCGAACTGGCTGCCCGCGTCAGCTCCGGTGCTATAGGTCTCACCGATC
>PMNO01000516.1:697-5579 GCA_003161835.1 Myxococcales bacterium
GGGCCTCCACGGGCGGTGCACCCGGACCGGCCGCCCGAACCGGTGGCACCGCGCCGCCGCCCAGGCCGGACGCGGGAACCGCCACGGGTGGATCGACGCCACCTGCTGCGGACGCCGGCAAGGACGCCACGCCCTCCCCGCCACCTGCTGACGCTTCCGCGGTGGGGGACGTGGCCGCTCCGAGCAGCGATGGGGCCTTCCCGTTACCGGCGCCCGGGTCCAAGCCGACCGTCTATATCGCCGGGGATTCCACGGTCTCGACCTACGCTGCCAACGCCAACATGCAGCAGGGATGGGGCCAGCGCATCCAGGAACACTTCACCACGGACGTCATCTTCGTCAACAAGGCCATCGGGGGTGAGAGCTCCAAATCGTTCATCGACCAAGGTCACCTCGATGAGATCCTGAAGGTCATAAAGCCGGGCGACTACCTGTTTGCGCAATGGGGCATCAACGATCGCTCCGTGGCCGGTCCCGATCGCGCCACCGACCCNNCGCCACCAGTTTGCCAACGGCGTCTTCCAAAATGGGTTCCCGGAGTATTGCGCCGCCATCAAAGCCGTCGGGACCGAAACCAACACCCCGGTCGTCGATCTCCAGTCTCGGGGGCTCGCGTACTACACCATGATCGGCGATGCCATGGTCAGCTCGACGATTTCTCTGGACGCGCTGCACTTCAAAGCGGAAGGCGCGAATCAGATGGCCCGGCTGGTTTCCGAGGGTGTCAAGGATCTGGGCCTGCCCATCTCGCAATATGTGAAGTGAGTTCACGCCCGGCGCCTCGAGGGGGGCGACGGCATCCGGCGAACGCCTCGCGCGTACCGGGCGATCGTCGGTACACTGCGCGCACATGATGTCCGCGGTGCGACGCTTCACGGTTTACAAATGGCGGTGGGGACTAACGGCCGCCGCGATTCAGTCGACTCTCTATTTCGGGGTCGGCCGCCTGCACCTCACGCGTTCGACGGAATTGCTGCGCGCCCACCTGGATGATGCGATCCCGTTCGTGCCGGCAACCGCCTGGCTCTACCTGCCCATCTACGCGGGCATCTTCATCATCGCGATTGTGGGCTTTCAGACCAAACGACATTTCGACAGCGCTCTGCGCGCATTCGCGCTGATTCTGTTGATTGGCCTCGCCGGGCATCTGCTGATCAAGGCCCAATACCCACGGCCCGTGTTGAGGCCGCCGTTCGCCAATTGGTCCGAGACGTTCCTCGCGTGGGTGCAATCGATCGACCCGCCCGGGAACGTGTTTCCGTCGCTGCACGTGGCCCACACCTCGTCCCTGGCGCTGATTCTGTATCACGAGAATCGCCGCCTCGGGCGCTGGGTGATCGCACTCGCCCTGTTGCTGGCCGGATCGACGCTGACCACCAAGCAACATTTCATCGCCGACGTCGTGGCCGGATTTGCCTTGGCCGGTTTCAGTCGCTGGATCGTGCTGCGCGGACTGGCGAAGGAACCCGTGCCGACGGCCGCCGCGGAAGGCCCGCCTTAGTGTTCGTGGCCGTGGTCGTGGCCGTCGTGGCCATGAGCGTGGTCATGGTCGTGGTCGTGGTCGTGATCGCAACCCTCACCATGTTGGTGGGCCGTCTCCTCTTCCACGGCCTGCTTGCGGACCTCGTCCATGTCAAGGGCCTTCACCTTCTCCACCAGGTCGTCCAGCGCATGCCCGGGAATCATCCCCGGACGCGCGAACACCAGGATCTGATCGCGAAACACCATCAATGTGGGGATCGATTGAATCCCGAACGTCCCGGCCAACTCCGGTTGCTCTTCGGTGTTGACCTTGCCGAACACCACGTCGGTGTACCGTTCGGATGCGTCGTCGTAGATGGGCGCGAAGGCGCGGCACGGCCCGCACCACGGCGCCCACCAATCGATGACCAAGATCCCGGGCGTCTCGACGTGCGCTTCAAAATTCTTGCTGTTCAGCTCGACGGTGGCCATTTCATCCTCCGGGGCCCAGTATGAGCTACGCTAGACCCTTGGTCGAGGTTCACGGACTCTCGAAGACTTTTCGCGTTCACAAGCGCGCGCCGGGCGTGCTCGCGGCCCTGCGCTCGGTCTTTCACCGGCCCACCGAATCCGTCAACGCCGTTCAAGATCTGTCATTCACCATCGGTGAGGGGGAGCGGGTGGGGTTTTTGGGGCCCAATGGCGCCGGCAAGACCACCACCCTGAAGATCCTGGCGGGTCTGCTGCATCCGACCGCGGGCCAGATCACGGTGGCGGGCTTCCTCCCCTTTCGACGCGACCCCGCTTTTCTGAAGCAAATCACCCTGGTGATGGGGCAAAAACAGCAGCTATTGTGGGATCTGCCCCCCACCGAAACCTACGCCATGAATCGCGCGCTGTACGAGGTACCGCGGGCGCAGGCTGACGAGACGATTGCCGAGCTGGTCGCCCTGTTGGAGATCGGCGATCTCGTCAACAAGCCGACCCGCCAGCTATCGCTCGGCGAGCGCATGAAATGCGAGCTGGTCGCGGCGTTGCTGCACAGACCGCGGGTCCTTTTCCTCGACGAGCCCACCATCGGTCTGGACGTATCCATGCAGGCCAAGATGCGCGCGTTCATCCGCCACTACAACGAACGCTTCGCCGCCGCGGTCCTGCTGACCAGCCACTACATGGACGATGTCACGGCCCTGTGTCCGCGCGTCATCGTCATCGATCAAGGTCGATTGGTGTACGACGGCGATCTGAAGGCGCTCGTGCGTCGGGTCCGTCCCGACAAACGCCTGACGCTGCGACTGTCGGCGCCGATCGATCGCCGTCTTCTCGACCAGATCGCGCCGGTCGTATCGTACGAAGGCGGCCAGGCTGTGCTGTCGGTGCCCCCCGAACGACTGAATGCCACCGTCCAGAACGCTCTGGCCACGCTGTCGGTGGTGGATCTGGCGGTGGAGGATCCGCCCCTGGAGGAAGTGATGCGCGAGCTCTTCAAGAACGCCCACGCCGGCACGCCTGCGGCCGCGGCCGTCGCTTCCACCCCGGGTGCGGGCGCCAGCGCCACCCGCCCCTTGCTCGCGACCGACCCCGGGAGTGGCAGCTGACGACCGCATTGCACATCTTGTCGGATGCGCGGCGGGCGGTGCGCGCCTATCCCACTTTGCTGCGGGTGGGACTCTCGGAGGTGGTGGCCTATCGCGCCGAATTCATCGTCTGGATCCTGACCACCAACATGCCGTTCGTGATGCTGGCGATCTGGCATGCGGTCGCCGCGGACGGCCCGGTCGGGCGGTTCGGCCAAAAGGACTTCGTGGCGTACTACCTGGCCGGCTGGGTGATTCGCCTGCTGACCAGCACCTGGTTGGTCTGGGAGCTGAGCATGGAGATCCGCGACGGCACTCTGTCGGCGCGTCTGTTGCGCCCCTTGCACCCACTGTTCGCGTTTTCCGCCCAGCACCTGGCGGCGCTGCCCATGCGCGTCTTGATCGTCACGCCCGTGGTCACGGCGCTGGTCTGGTTCGCGGGCGATCGCCTGGCCATCCGGGATCCGCGGGTGTTGGTGATATTTTTGGCGGCGATGGTGGGCGCCTGGTTGTTGATCTTTTTCACGATGGTGTTGCTCGGCTCCCTCAGCTTCTTTCTCGAAAGTGCCATCGGGGTTTTCGAGGTCTGGCTGGCCCTCTTCGCGGTGCTGTCCGGATACCTGGTGCCGCTGGAGCTTCTCCCCGGGTGGGTGGGCCGCGTGGCGCGTCTGTCGCCGTTCGATTCGATGCTGTCGTTTCCCCTGGAGACGTTGATCGGCTTGCGCGATCTGGGCACCGCGACGCGCGATCTTTGCACCCAATGGGCGTACATCGCGACCATGGCTGTTTTCGGCCTATCGGTGTGGCGGCGCGGGGTACGCCGATACGTCGCGTTCGGCGGCTAGGCACCCGGATGCCCCGGCTCTCCCGATATGCCCGCCTGCTGGCCCTGCAGATCCGCATGTCGGCCATTACCGCCATGCAGTACCGCGCGGACTTCCTGTTGAAGGGCATCATCTCGCTGGTGTGGCTGGGGGTGGCGCTGATTCCTCTGGTCAGCGTGTTCCACCAGCGCTCGAGCGTGCGAGGCTGGACGTTTCCCGAAGCCCTGGTCGTGGTGGGGTGGTTCTCCCTGATGAAGGGCATCCTGGAGGGCGCCATCAGCCCCAGCCTGACCAGCGTCGTCGAGCACGTGCGCAAAGGAACGCTGGATTTTCTGCTGCTGAAGCCCGCCGACGCGCAGTTCCTGGTGTCGACCGCCAAATTCGAACCGTGGCGCATCATGGATGTCCTGGGCGCGCTGGCGGTGTTCGGCTACGCGTTCCACCGCCTCGGCCACGGCCCCCGCCCCCAATCGGTCGTGGTCGCCCTGGCCTTGCTGGGGGTCGCCATTTCGGTGCTTTACGCCCTGTGGATACTGGTGGTCAGCGCGTCGTTTTGGGTGGTGAAAGTGGACAACCTCAGCTACCTGTTCGGCTCGTTGTTCGACGCGGGCCGATGGCCGATCGCGGTCTTTCGCGGCGCGCTGTGGTTTGCGTTCACGTTCATTTTTCCTCTGGCGCTCATGACGAGCTACCCGGCCATGGCGCTGCTCGATCGTCTGCCCGCGGCGACAGCCCTGTGGGCGCTGGTGGGAGGGGTGGGGTTCGCGTCCGGGGCGCGGTGGGTTTGGCGCCGCGCGCTCGCGTTCTACACGTCGGCCAGCTCGTGAGCGTGTTTGTCGCTTTCAGCTGAAATCGACCAGCCCGTTGCGACCGAGACATTTCTGTCGGGAACCACCCACAGACCTGTCAACGACTCGGCACTCGTCCACCGGTTCACCGAACGGAACGCGTGAACTCTCCGGAAAGAAGTGACTTCGCGACGCCGGCTCCGGCTCCGCGCGATGGCATGGTGATTGCTGC
>PMNO01000013.1 GCA_003161835.1 Myxococcales bacterium
TCTTCACCGCCAGGCCCGAGATGTTCAGCGTCGGTGTCGCGGTTGACGACGATCCCACGGTGAAGGTGAAATTGTTGGCGCCGGCAGTCTTTTGAATGGTCGCACCCGTACTGGACGCCGAGAGCGTTCCGTCGATGGTCAGCACCTTCGTCGAGGCGCTGGCGGGCCCGATGGAGACAATCCCTCCGCTGGTAGGTAGGTTGAGCGTGCCGTATTTGTTGACGGTCAGGCCACCGGCAAAGGTGCTGGTTGTCGAGCCCACTGAGTACGTCCCCGAGTTGACGATGGCGGCGGTGGAGCTCGAGTCGTTCATGGTGTAGCTGCTGGTGGCCAGTGTCCCGCTGTCGAGCGCCAACGTCCCGCTGACCGTTGTGGCGTTACCGAGGGTGTACGTCGGGGTACCCGACATTCCGGTCGGATACGTGCCGCTGGCGAGCGCTGCCACCTGAGCCGCTGTCAAGGTGGTGTTGTAGATTCGCACGTCGTCGATGGTGCCGTTCAGGTAGTCGGTGCGAGACCCGTTCCATTTACCCGCTCCGATGATGGTGTGTCCGGTCGCGTTCCAGGGGCTTGCGTTCGACCCCGTGCCTTCCTGAGCTCCGTTCACGTACACGCGCAAGGTTGATGTGTCGTAAGTTCCGCACACGTGGTACCAGGTCGACGCGGTCGGCGTCGTGGTCCCCGAGGCGAAGCTGAGGCCCGGGCTGGTCGTGTCCGAAACCGCCATCATGAGCGCGAACGTGTTGGTGTCGCCCCTCTTGACGAGGGTGAATCCGCTCGACGTGGTGCCATCGACGGTCACGAGCGCCTGAAAGCCCGCGGTCGCGCTCAGCTTGACCCAGGCGCATGCGGAATAAGCCGCGTTGGATGCGTTCGCGGTCGCACCGACGTCCACGTAGTTGCTGGTTCCGTTCAGGGTGATCGCTGCAGGATTGTTGAACGAAACGGCGGTCGGCAGCCCTGAATCGGTCCAGACGGCCCCCGACAGCGTCGCATCGTGCGCCGCCGAAGAGAAGTCCCGCGCGGTCGGGCCCTGACCCTCGTCGAATTTCCAGTAACCAACGAGATTGGTGGCCGTGACAGGCTCGATCCGGACGTTGGAGAACGTCCCTGCATCCAGGGTCTGCGACGCGTTGGTGTCCAACACGACGATGCCGCTGCTGGGCGTGATGGTGTGTGTTCCGTTGCGATTGATGTCGCCCGCGCGCAGCGTGTAAGACGAAAGGTCGAAGGAACCCNNCCCGCCGTGGTCGTCAGGCTGCGAGCGGGCGCGATCTCCATACGATCGGCGAGCGTCCAGGTACCGCTTCCGGTGATGCTCACGTCCTGAAAGGTGGAGCCCGCGGCGAGGATCTTGTTCGTAGACCCCGTACCGTTGAAGATGACCGAGCCGCTGGGCCCGGTCGTGTAGAGCCCCCCGTAGTTGTACCAGTTGCCACCCACCGTGACAGTGGTGGTGCCAGCGGCGAGATTGCCGCTCGCGATCACCAGGTCGCCCGCGACGGTGGGATTCCCGGTCAAAGTTTGGGTCGCGGAAGCGGTGCCGGGCTGATTGCCGATCGCGAGGCCACTCACTTCGGTCGCCGTGAGGCCACGGTTGTAGATACGAACGTCGTCGATGCTGCCGTGGAAGAAGCGCGACCCCGAGCCCGTCGCGCCGATCCCCCAATTGCCCGCCACGGTCATCGATCCACTGGCCGTCGTCGTGCTTGCGACGAGGGCCCCGTTTCGGTAGATGCGCCAGGCCGCGCCGTCGTACACGCAGGCCAGATGGACCCAGGCATTGAGATCGGCCCCCGGCACCGCATAGGTCGCCTTGACGTCGCCGGTGACGTCGAACCTGCCGCATTCGTAGAAGCTGTTGGCCTGCCTGAGATAGACCCCGGCGTTCGGGGATTGGAGGTAGCCATGCTCCACGATGTCGTTGTACGTCGCCGCGGCGGTGTAGTAAGCCCAAGCCGCCATCGTGATTTGACCCGAAAAATTCATATTGGTCGGGTTGCCAAGCTGTACGTACTGGCTGGTTCCGTTCAAGGTGACGTAGTTGGGATCGCTGAAGTTCGCGGGGGGGCTGCTCGAAGAATGGGTTGGGGTGCCGGTATACGTCCCATCGTTCCCGAAACCGGAAGAATCCGTGGCGGTCGTGCCCGAAGCCTCGTCGAGTTTCCAGTATCCGACCAGGCCGTCGTTGATGGTGAGGTTGTTGAAAGTCGTGCCGTTGCTTGCAAAGGCCTGGCTGGTTCCCGAGCTGAGCAGGACGGTGCCCGAATTGTGCGTGAACGTGCCGCCGGTCTTATTGAACGCGCCCCGGATCTCGAGCGTCGTCGAGGGCGGCGCGGTTAGCGTCCCTGCTGAAATATTCAGGTCTTTCTCTAAAACGACGCCACCCGTATCGGACATCGTCCATGCGCCGTTCGTGCCATTGATGGTCACGCTGTTGAAGTCCGACTGACTGGCGCGAATTGTCTTTCCACTGGCGGTGCCGTTGAACGTGACGTTGCCCGTGGCGCCGGTCGTAAAGATGCCGCCGTAGTTCCACCAGTTCCCCTTGACTTGTATCGCTGTATTTCCGCCAGCCAGAGTCCCGCTGCCAATCACGAGATCACCGCTGATCACGGAGCTGCCGGCCAACGTCCGGGTCACGACGGACGTGTTGGGTTGGTTGCCCGCTGCCAGCGACGCTACCTCGGTGGCTGAGAGGACGCGGTTGTAAATTCGCAGATCGTCGATCAGACCGTTGAAATAACGGTCCGCGGCGGCACGATTACCGATGTAGCCTGTACCTGAGTTTCCGGTGTGCGTCCCGGAGCCGGCATTCATGACGGTGATTGGGGTTTGACTGACTCCGTCGATGTACATGACCGGAGTGCTGCCCGTATTCGCATCGTAAGTAACCGCGACATGGTGCCAAGCTCCGTAACTCAGACTGCCTGACGGGGTCCTCCAACTGCCATTGGTTGTTCGGACGGCGGAAAAGCCCAGCGACTGTGGATTGTTCAGGTCGTCGCTAAAGAACTGGTATCCGGGTGACTCCATGATCCGCCCAAAGCTTCCACCGCCGCCCGCGGTCGCCTTGACCCAGGCCGCTATGGTGATGATCGGGGCTGTGGGAGAGGAAAAGCTCGCCAGGTCGGCCGCGCTGTCGATGCTGAGGCTCTTCGTGCTGGTGAAATTCACGGGCGCCACGATGCCGGACCCCAACGGTGTGCTGGCCCAGGTGGCGTCCCGTCCGTAGCCTGACGAGTCAACGGATGGAGTCGCGGCTTCGTCGAGCTTCCAATATCCCAACAGTCCATCGTTGATCGTGAGATCTCCGCTGACCGTGAGCGTCCCGCTGGTCGAGGTGAAGGCGCTGCCCGATCCGGCCAGTACGGACAGGTCGCCTCCGATCGTCATCGCGCTGTCCCCACCCACGAAACTGGCGGTGGTGCCGCCGTTGACCGTGAACGCCCCCGATGTCGTGATCGTCTTCGTGGAGGTCTGGGTGATGGTTCCCGTGTAGCCGGCGTCGATCAAGACTGAAGCAACGCTGACGTTGGTGTCGATCGAGCAGATCCGGCTTCCGGTGTTGAAGACCGCGGCATCGCTCGTACCCGGGGGGCAGGCCGCGTTGCCGCCCGAGCCAGTCTTGACCCAGTTGGCCGCCGTGCTCCAGGCCTGGCCACCGGTGCCTCCGGTTCCGAGCCAGGTGCAGGTAATCGCGGAGGTCGACCGCGGCGCGAAACAGGCCATCACCGCGATCACGACGGCGGTCTTGCGACGCCGAAGCAGCAGCAGCGCCGTGGCGATCAGTCCAAAGAGGATCTTCGCGAAGGGTCCCACGTTGTCGGAATGGGAGGCCCCTGGTGCAGGGGCGTTGGAGCATGCGCGGCTCGACGGGAGCGGAAGGGCCAGTTCCGCGGGTG
The DNA here is from genome assembly GCA_003161835.1 of Myxococcales bacterium. Lineage (GTDB taxonomy): Bacteria > Myxococcota_A > Polyangia > Fen-1088 > Fen-1088 > FEN-1088. Next base: position 3,906 of record PMNO01000013.1, read on the forward strand.
CGAGGCTCGACTCGACCTTCGAGATGCCAGCCACGGCGACGCCGGCGGGTTCAATCGCAGCAGCAGAAGCACGATTCGGTCGATCGTCGGCGCGCGCGATCGAATGCAACAGCAGCAACGCCACCAAGGCGACGCCAACTCTCCCGAAGAATCCGATCGAGGCCGTTCTGGTCAGCATTGCCCCGTACGCCAGTTCGGCGTTTTCCGAAGCAAGCTGAACCTGCAAGAGCCGTTTTCCCGAAACCAAGGCGCCCAAGGGCCGCTGTCGGTGTACGCCCGACATGGAGCCACCGAGAGAGACTGTCCAGAACGGCCAGACCGCCGAACGCCGCCCGCGAAGGATCGTCAATCGAAGATAAGGTTGCCCACGCCGCTATATCAGCGAAAACGGAAACGAGACCACCTGGCTCGTGCTTGACCCCGGGAACCGCAGGCCGCCCAGGACGCCCTTGATGCAGCCGGTGAGCCCGCCCTTGTGCAGGATGACGGGCGCCTCGACCTGCACACCCTTCACGGCGCCCGAGCGCTGGATGCGGAACCTCACCGTGACGCGGCCCGGGATGTCGGCATCCTGGTCGGGCCGCGCGCGCGCCACGCAACCGAGCACGGCCTCTTCCTTCGTGCGGAAGCGCGCGTCGATCTCGTCCTGCGATAGCTCGTGCTCACCGGCGTTGCTTGAGAAATCGAGGCGCATGGTCTCGGACCGCGACAGATCCTCGCCCTGCCACACGATCTTGAGGTCGCCCGCGCGCAGCTTGATGGGTTCGGGCTGGGCGATGGGTTCACGCCCGCGGCTGCTCGGCGAAGGCGACGGTGACGGCGAGAGCGGGCCGAACACATCCGAGGGCGGTACCTCGGTTGTCGAGGCGCCACCCGGCGCGACCGGGGCGCGGTCTTCGGGCGATGGCGGGAGGAGGTCGGCCAGGGACGGACCACCCTCTCCAACGGGCGCTTCGCGTGATGGCGGCGCCGACGCGACGACGACGTCGTTGCGCGCCAGGCGCCGCGCGCCGCGCCGCCGGCGACGATGCTCCTTGCCGCTCTTGGCGTGCTCGCCGACAGGAGCGATGACCGGCGCGCGCGGCGCCTGGAGAGACCGCCGCCAGTAAAGAACGCCGGCAAGGCCCGCGGCGGAGAGGACGAGCAGCAGCAAGAATCCCTTCATCGTCCTGGGCCGAGCCTACAAGACGCCCGCCCCCCATGTCACTGTTTGAGGGGATTGCCGGCGCTGGGGCTCCGGACGTTCAAGTCGAGCAGGATCTTCATGTCAGCGGCAGTTCCACTCCCTCGGCCCTCCACGCTGCATAGGTCAGCGCGGCCTGAACGTCGTCCTTCTCCAGATATGGATACGCTGCGAGTATTCCGTCGACATCATGCCCGGACGCCAGCAGACCGAGGACGGTACCGACGGTGACGCGCATTCCGCGAATGCATGGACGCCCTCACCATCACCGCGGCATCGTGAGTGATCGCTTCAGAAGTTCCACGGCAGCAAGGATACCTCACGTCGGGGATCTCGACACCGGCCACGACAGCGCCTGGTTCGCCGGCCTACTCCTCGTCGAAGTAGTCCGTGTCCAGCTTGGGCACCCGTACAGGGCGGAGGGTCACGCCGACTTCGTTGTCGATCATTAGGTCGGCCAGCCGCTTGCCGTCGACAAGGACGAGGCGCTCGACGGAGTTTGCAAACTCCACGGCCTGAGCCGTGAACGCGGAAGTTGTGATGAACACGCCCTTGCTGGCCCGTTGCCCTGCAAGGGGAACCCGTGAACTCGCCGGGTCGGAGGAGTGACGGAAGGAGGTTCAGATCGAGCGACCTCGTCAGAGTTCAGCAGACAGCGACGTTGGGCAACACGCCCTTTAGTCATGCCCAGTTCTCCACGGATAGGCCGGGGACCTTCGAGAAATG
>PMNO01000028.1:0-1619 GCA_003161835.1 Myxococcales bacterium
TGAATCGTGGGGCCCAGACGCACCGCTTGCTCATAGTAGGGAATCGCGTCCTTGACCTTGCCGTGCAGGAACAGCGAGAAACCCAGGTTGTTGAGATAGGCGGCGTTCCGCGGTTCCAGCTTGACCGCCAGGCGGTGCTGCTCCTCGGCGTCGGCGGTGCGTTTTTGCAGGTCGAGCACGATGCCGAGGCCGGCGCGCGCCGAGGCCAGGTCTGGCGCGAGGCGAATAGCTTCCACGAGATCCGCCTCGGCTTCGGCCAGTAACGCCCGCTCGCGATAGATGGTCGCCCGCAAGACCAAAACCCGGGGATCGTCGGCCTGCTCGCGGTGAAGCTGATCGACATACGCGAAGGCGGGTTGCCAATCGCCGCGCGCCACCAGCTCGACCGCGATCTGGCGGCGGGTTTCGAACGTGCCCTGCCCCGAGGCCACTTCGCGATGGGCGCAAGCTGACACGGCGAGCAAGGCCGCGACGACCGCGACGGCCGGCACAAACGATCGACTCTTCATGGGCCTTCTCCTGTGGCTGGTCGCCTGTTCATCCGCGCGCCTCATTGTCCCGAAAAATTCTTGACGATCATCGCGATCGCCGGTCCCATGACGATGGCGATCAGCGACGGCAAGATGCACATGATGAGGGGAATGGTCATCTTGACCGACACCATGGACGCCTTCTCCTCGGCNNAGATCTTCGACCCCGGTCCGCTCGGCCAGACGCCGGAAGCCGTCGGCGCGCGGCACACCGGCCTGAATTTCCAGGTAGGTGTGATGCAGCTCTGCGGCCAGCAACGGCGCCGCGAGGACCATTTCGTCGGCGACGCGCGAGATCGCGGCGTCCAAACCCAGGCCGGCTTCCACGCAGGTGACCAGCAGATCCATCGCGTCGGGTAGCGCGCGTTCGATCGCTGTCTGTCGTTCACCAATTCGGCCGCGCAGCCACAGGTTGGGCAAGAAGAACGTCATGGCGGCCAGGATGAGGGCAATGCCCGCGTCCGTCGGAAACTTGATGGGGTCGGCCAGGCGCGAATTCACGAACAGAAACAGCATCGTCATCACGGGCGTCGCCGACAGCTTGACGCCCAGGAAGATCTCCATCGCGTGATCGCCGCGATAGCCCGCGCGAATCAGGCTGTTGCGCAGCCGGGCCAGCTCGTCGCTGCGGGCCGGGCGCGCCAGCCAGGAGAACGGCCGGAGGAGGCGCGCCAGGATGGGCACGTACGAATCCGTCCCGCCCGCATCGCCGGCGCCCACCCGGTTGCCACCCACCGGAACCGCGGCCGTCGTGCGTTCGATGCGCTCGACGACCTCGTCGCGTCGCCCCAGCGCCGCCCGGATCCCGGCCGCGATCGCCACCACGAAGAGCATTCCCGCGCCTGCCGCCACCCAACGAATGCCGCCCATCGCCCGCGCCGCGTCCATCAGGCCTCCACCTGCGCCATCCGGCGCATCCAGAACAAGCCGATGGTCCAGGTGACGGCCGCGTAAGCCAAGGCCATGTGCCCGATGGGATCGCTGATCAGCAGGCTCGAGTACTCGGGATTCGTGAAGCCGATGAAGATGCCGGTGCAGATGGGCAAGGCGGCCAGGATGTAGCAAGACATCCGGCCCTCGGCGGTCAGC
>PMNO01000028.1:1627-2602 GCA_003161835.1 Myxococcales bacterium
GCGAATTCGGTGTTGATGGGCGACGGCATCTCGCTCGACACCAGCTTGAAGGAGCTCGCCAGGGCGTGCCCGGCGCGCAGCGAGCGCGCCATCATGTCGAGAGCATCGGGCAATTGCTCGGACAGCTTGTTGCTGCGGCGACGGCGCATGAAGGCCACGTACCCGAACGGCAGGGCGGCGCCCAGCGGGCCCAGCACCAGGGACATCAAGATCCCGACGTTCGAAAGAAAGCCGAGCAGCCCCCCGACCAGCAGGGCGATCCCGGAGATGGCCAGCAGCTGCGCCACCGTGATGCGCACCTCCGCCTGCTCGAGCAGCGCCTCGACGCGGGCGGTGGCCGGGAACAGACGCAAGAACGCATCGATGGAAGGGTTCTGCGACAGGTTGCCCCGGCGAAGCAGGGAGGTCGAGCCGGCGGCGGTCGATCCCAGGGACTGCAGACGGCGCCGCAGCTCGTCCTGCTTGCGCTCGCGAAAATAGCGCAGGGTGTGGAAGAGCCCCTCCACCAGCGCGAAGCCCGCCACCGCCACCACCCCGATGAGAATCGAGCGCATGGCCTCTTCACCCCTCCAGGAACGGGCGCACGACTTCGGCCGGGTTGATCCCGTAGCGCTCGATCTTTTCCAGCGCCTTGGCGCGAATGCCGGTGGCCCGATACTCACCCAGGATCTTGCCGTCCTTGTCGGTGCCCTTCTGATCGAATTTGAAGATCTCCTGGATGGTGATCACGCTCGACTCCATGCCGATCACCTCNNTCATGGCCTGGAGCATGTCCAGCACCTCGCCGCCCCGACACTCGCCGATCACGATCCGGTCCGGCCGCATGCGGAGCGCGTTCTTGACCAGATCGCGCGCCAGCACCTCGCCGCGCCCCTCGATGTTGGGGGGTCGCGTCTCGAGGCGAACCACGTGACGCTGCTGCATCTGCAGCTCGGCGGCATCCTCGATGGTGACGATCCGCTCGCCCTCGGGGAT
>PMNO01000281.1 GCA_003161835.1 Myxococcales bacterium
ATCGGTCATCACCTGCCGATTCGCGGCGACGCCCCGATCTCGATCCATCCGGTCCAGCTCCGCCGCCACCAACGGTCCCAGCGCTCTGGTGGCGGCAACAAACGCATCGGCGGCGGCATCCGGCGTGACCCCCCGCCTGGTTCCAGGAGGAACCGCGAAGCCCGAGAAGTCGATGAGACCCGACAGGCCCCGACCCACCCAAGGCGATTCCTCCAATCCGAGCGATCGCAGCTCCGCGAGATCGTCAGCCACCAAGGTGCCCGCACAGCTCACCTCGACGACCGGGCGATCGACCCCACGCGAAAGATAGAGTTCCACGCGCATCGGGGGGTGGCCGGTCACCGGGAAGGTCTCGGGGAGCGCCAGGGGCTCGCCCGTGTAGCGCCGGGGCACAACGCTGAAATGCTTGGGCGCCGTACCCCGGGCAAGCCCGTCGTGGATCACGACGTTGGCGCCACTCGACAGCAAGGCGCCGCGCAGCTCAGCACCGAGGTAGTCCATCAGACGGCGCGCTGAAAGGACCCGTGCCGCGGTCTCGTGGACATCGGAAATCACGATCTCCGTCAGCGTCTCCTCGGCATCCATCGCGACCGCGTCCGGGAAGATCTCGGCTCTCTCCTCGTCTTCGCGCAGCCGCAACACCTGAACCGTCGACCCCCGCACGCGCGATCGAATGTCCATCATGCGTCCGACCGCCCAGAATCCGAGCAGTCCGATGCCGTACTTGCCGGCCACCACCTGTGCCTGTCGTTCAATCGGCGACAGGTTCCGCTTGCGGGAACAACCGATGTTGGTGGCGATCGCGCGCAACGCCTCCTCGCGCGTCAGTTCGGGTAGCACGCCTTCGCCGTCGTCCCGGATCACCAATGCCGGCGCCCGCCGCAGCCGGCGGCGCTCTATGCGAACGTTGCGCGCATTCGCGTCGATTGAATTTTGCACCAACTCGGCCACGGCCTTCCGCGGATCACTCTGGCTGCGCGCGAGCCAACGAATCAGATCGAACGGATCGGCCGGCTTGAGCCGAACGGTTTGAGAGTGAGAAACGGCGCGCCGAGACACCAGGGCGCGATGGTACCTCATGGTACCAGGATGGGTTTTCAGGATCGCAGCTGGCGTGTATACCGGCCCGGTGATCTACATCCTCGGACTTCTGGCGAGGTCGGGACACGGCAAGACCACCGTGGCCCGCCATCTCGCGGACACGCGCGGGGCCCAGATCCGGTCCCTGGCCGGTCCGATGAAGCGGGCCGTGCAGAACGTGTTTGGCTTCAGCGACGCGCAGCTGTGGGGGACCCAGGCCGAAAAGGAACGACCCGACCCGCGGTACGGATTCTCGCCGCGCTGGTTGTTGCAGCGCCTGGGCACCGAGGGCTTGCGCCAGGAATTCGGCGACGACGTCCACCTGCAAGCTCTGATTCACGGCTTGCGGAAGGAGGAGCAGGCCGCCGGGCCGGAGGGGACAGCTCCGCGCTTGTGGGTGGTCGACGATGTCCGTTTTCCGAATGACGCCCGGTTCATCGCGCGGGGGGGCACCGACTACCGCGGCGCGATTCTGAAGATCGTGGCCACCGACGTGGCCGCGCCTGAGCACGCCGCCCATGCGTCGGAGCAAGGCATCGACGCGGTTCGGCCCGAGGACGTTGCCGCGATGGTGATCTCGTCGCGCGCGCAGGGGGCGGCGCACCTGTTGGCCGAGGTGGATCGCGCCCTCGCAACCGCCGCGGCCTTCACCGCTCTTGGCCCCGCGCTGGGCGGTCCGGTTGAGTGAAGTGAAGATGAAAAGGGGTTGCCCGGCGCACATACCCCCGTGCGTTTTCAACGCGGCAACCCAACCAGGTGGGGCGGCCGACACCCCCAGAACCTTTGCGCCTTGACGATGCTCGCCGCAACCGCGATCGTACGCGTCCTTACGTCACACACTTCCTTCACTTCATCACATATAGGAGATTGCTATGAATACTTTGCGAACGGCCGTGGCCTTGACCTTGATCGGTGTCTGCTGGGCGGCCGGGTGCAGCAGCAGCAGTAGTAGCGGCAAGGGTGCCGACGGCGGGACGGGAGGCGCTAGCGGGACCTTCGGAAACCCGATGATGTGTGCCGGCGCGGGATCTGGCGCGACCAACACCTGCACCGCAGCGGAAACAACGACCTACGGCAACTGCGTGCAAGCGGCGTGCAACACGACGTACACCACCTGTCTGGGAGCGGGGTACAAGACTGGAACGTACGGAGGGGCCTGTGGCACCTGGTTCAAATGCGCCAGCGCCTGCCCTTGCACCGACACCACGTGTCTGTTGGCATGCGGCCCGCCCAGCGCCGATTGCACGACGTGTCTCCAGCAATTTTCCACCTGCAGCGCGACCTGTACCGAGCCAGCGTGCTACTCGACCGCCAGCGGANNGGCACCAGCACCGGCGGCGTGTCCGGCTCGGCCACGGGCGGCACCTCCGGCACCGCCACAGGAACATGCGCGGATCTCACAAATTGCTGCAACAAGGCCGCTGATGCGACAACGAAACTCGACTGCACGTCCACCACAGCCGCGGTCCAGTCCCTCGTCAACGCGGGGATGCTCACCCAGGCTCAGGCCGACGCCAGCTGCGCCCAGCTTCTCACTTCGGCGATGGCCGTCTACTGTCCGTAGCGGTTGCCCCCGCTCCCTACGGAAGCAGCGTCTCACCCATCAGGAATTTGTCCACTCCCCGAGCCGCCGCGCGGCCTTCGTTGATCGCCCACACGATCAACGATTGGCCGCGCGCCATGTCGCCGGCGGCGAACACGTTCGAGACCGACGTTTGCTTGTCGGCGTCGGTCACCACGTTGCCGCGGCCATCGATCTTCACCCCAAGTTCGCCGAGCAATCCCTCCCGCTCGGGGCCCAGAAATCCCATCGCCAGGAACACGAGGTCAGCGGGCCACACCTTCTCGGTCCCGGGGATCTCGCGCATCACGACCTTGCCCCCGTCCCGCTGCCATTCGATCTGCACCGTGTGCAGCTCCTTGACGTCCCCACGTTCGGTCCCGACGAAACGCTTGGTGACCACCGCGTAGCGGCGCGGATCCGCCCCAAACACGGCGGCCGCCTCTTCCTGACCGTAGTCCATCTTGTAGATCCGCGGCCACTGCGGCCACGGGTTGTCGGCGGCCCGCGCCTCGGGCGGACGGGCCAAGATCTCGAACTGGACCAGGCTCTTGCACCCGTGGCGCATCGCCGTACCGACGCAGTCGGTCCCGGTGTCACCCCCGCCTATCACCACGACGTGCTTGTCCTTGGCGTCGATGAAACGACGATCGGCGTGGTTGCTGTCCAGCAGGCTCTTGGTGTTCTTCAGCAGGTATTCCATCGCGTAGTGAATGCCCGCCAGGTTGCGCCCCTCAATCGGCAGGTCCCGCGCCTGGGTCGCGCCGCCGCACAAGACCACGGCGTCGAAATCCGTCCGCAGTCTCTGCGTCGGGTAGTTCTTGCCCACCCACGTCGAGGTGACGAACGTGACGCCCTCCTCGGCCAGCAATTTCACGCGTCGATCAACAATTTCCTTTTCCAGCTTCATGGCCGGGATGCCGTACATCAGCAAGCCCCCGATCCGATCGTCCCGTTCGAAGACCGTCACCGAATGGCCGGCCTGATTGAGCTGCGCCGCGCACGCGAGACCGGCGGGTCCTGAACCGATGACCGCGACCTTCTTGCCGGTGCGCCGGCTGGGCGGCTCGGGTTGGATCCAGCCCTCTTCAAACCCCTTGTCGACGATCGAACATTCGATGTTCTTGATAGTGACCGCGGGCTCGCTGATGCCCAGAACGCACGAACCTTCGCANNACGCCGCAATCCATGCAACGCGCGCCCTGCTCGCGCAAGGCGGGCTCGGGTAGGTGGGCGTGGAATTCGCTCCAGTCCTTGATGCGCTCCTGCGGAGCTCGTGAAAGCGGCAATAGCCGCGGGTACTCCATGAACCCGGTCGCTTTACCCATTGGATACGCAGTTCCCATGGTCCCGCCCAGCATCAATAGCCTTGGTCATTTGCCACCCGCGCGCGCGGCGCTCTTCGAATTTTGTTCAAACGCCGCCATCTCGGCCTCTTCTGGCGACAAACCCGCCAGCCGCATTTCCTCTTGCGCCGCCAGAACCCGCTCGTAGTCCTTCGGCATCACGCGCACAAAGTAGGGCAGCCACTGCGCCCAGGTGCCGAGAATCTCCTGCGCGCGCTTCGACCCCGTGAATTGCGCATGACGCGCGATCATCGCCTGCACCTGCTTCGCTTCGTCCGGATCCTCCACCTTGCCCAGACCCACCATTTCCTTGTTGCACCGCCGCGCGAAATCGCCGGCTTCGTCCAGGACGTAGGCCACGCCGCCCGACATGCCGGCGGCGAAGTTGCGTCCCGTCGAACCCAAGACGACGACGCG
>PMNO01000423.1:0-202 GCA_003161835.1 Myxococcales bacterium
TCACCGCCAGCACCGCCAGCGCCGGCGCCTGGGCGACCGGGGCCGCCCAACCCTGGCAGTCGGCCCGTCAGCACCACGCCGTCGTTGTACCTGGCGTTGCCGACGGCCCAGTCGTCCTCGGTCGCGGCGGTGATGGTCAGGGTCGACGCCCCGCAAAGCGTCCCCGCGGACGCGATGATCGACACCGTACCGGGCTTCAGCA
>PMNO01000423.1:347-3458 GCA_003161835.1 Myxococcales bacterium
TCGATCGCGCACCCAAGAAAGCTCTACACGGGAGATCGTCGGACGGGGTTTCTGATGGGTATTGGTGCCGGACCCATGGGGGCGTCGTCACTTTTCCAACGTGCGCGCTCTATTTTTCCGAACACGTCTCGTCGAAATCCTTTGAGCCCCCATTGGGCCCCGCCCATTCAAACCCAGGTGTAGTTGAAGCTGATGCTCACCCGCTCGTCGACCGTGGGATTGGACGCCACGCCGTGGCTCAGCCAGCTCTCGAACAAGACGAGGTTGCCCGCCTGAACGTCGTAAGAGATCTGGCGGCGGTTCTCCCGTCGGCAGTCCGCCAGCCTCGGAGGCGCGCTCATGGACTTTTCGAGCCGGGGATCCTCGAAGCGGATGCCCGAGCAGCCCGCGGGCGTGCTGACGTAGTAGGTTCCGCTGAAGGTCGCCCCGGGATGCACGTGCAACGGGTGCACCGCCTCGCGCGACATGATGTTGACCCAGCAGTCGGTCATCGCCAGGTTCGCCTCGAGCAGATCCATGTCGAGCCGCCGCGCGAAGCGCTGAACGTGCCGCCAGATCTTCTTCTCCAGTTTCGCGAACAGCGGGAACGACCGGTGCAGGCCGCGCAGGGTGCCGTAGGACGTGTATCCGGCGGGATAGTTGTCCCGACACCAAAGCTGTCCCTCGCTATCGCTCTGGCGCACCTCATGGCACTGCGCCAGCAGCAGGCGCGCGAAGTCCGCGGCGCCCCTCCCTTGCAAGGGGGCCTCGTAGACGTAGGTGGGAAACCAGGCTTTGGCCGGCATCATCGTCTCCGTGGGTTCAGTTGAAGTCGAATAGCACGGGTTCGGGTTCCCGTCTTGCCGTCTCGGGGTGTTGGGCCCGGATGGGCTGTCGTCGTGAAACCCCCTTGTTTCCGGGGCCTTGCTACTGGTGTACCCTGGTTTGATGGTGAAACAAAAAGACCCCCGTCACGTGCCCGCCCCCGCTCGCAATGTGTGTTTGGTTACTCTTGTGGCCGTATCCTTGGCCATCTGGGGAACCGGTTGCGGCAGTAGCAGCTCATCCTCGGGCACCGGCGGAGCGCACGTGGGCTCGACCGGCGGTGCCGCAAGCGGCGGCGCGACCGGCAACGGCACGGGCGGAGCGCACGTGAGCACGGGAGGAACCACCAGTTCGGGCGGAAGCCCAGCTACGTCGGGCGGGGCGCCCGGTTCGGGCGGAGCGGTCTCCACCGGAGGTAGCGCGGGCACGGCGGGTGCTGGCGGCCACGCGGGCTCGGCGGCGGGAGGCGCGCCCGGCTCCGGAGGCAAAGCCGGTGGCGCCGGGGGCGGGGTCGCGATGGGAGGCGCCGGCGGCGGAGTCAACAAGGCACTCGATGCTGCCTGCACGGCGGCGTGCGCGATGCAGACCGGCCTTGACTGCGCCGACCCCACTTGCCACGACACCTGCGTCGGCAAGGCGGAGGATACTCCTTCGCCCCAGTACAACTGCAAGGCGCAGTACCAGGCCATGCTCAATTGCACGTCCAAGCTCGCGCCTGCGAAGTGGCAATGCTCGGACTGCAGCGAGCCGGAGCCGGTTGTTGGTCAATGCACCACGGTCGTTTGTGCCTGGGCGTGTTGCGAAACCGACCTTTACGCGAACAGTCTCTTTGACCGCTGCGGGGGCCCNNCCACCGCGATCTGGCGCGCCAGGACGGCCGGATCGCTGGTGGGCAACTGGCAGCGGCCGCGTTCACAAACATAGGCGGTGCTCCGTCCGCCCCGCGCGCGCTTGCCCTCGACGATGGGCGCCAGCGTCCCGAGCGCGGTCAGAGCGTCACCCTCGGCGCCGCCGGCCAGCACGCGGTTGGGAANNCGGGGCCGGTCCCCTTCGGCCACACGATCACGATCTCCCGCGCGGCGTCAGTGCGAAAATCGAGCGCAAGCAGCGCCTCGGCACGTGCGCCGGGCATTTCCGACATCGCCGCCCGCGACGACCACAGAGCGCGGTCGGCGATCTGGCGCCAGTGGTCGTCGCCGGTGAAGGTCGCGGCCCGCAAGGTGTTCATCAATGCCACCGACGCGCCCGACGGGGTCGCCCCGTCGGCCCCGGAGCGCTCGCGGGCCAGCAAAGTTTCGTTGTCGACGCTGGTCGCGAACCATCCCCCCTGGGCCGGATCCGCGAACAGACGCTCGGTTTCCTGGCAAAGAGCCAGGGCTTCCCGCAGCCAGCGGGCTTCGAAAGTGGCCTCGTACAGATCGAACAGCGCCGCCGCCACGAAGGCGTGATCTTCGAGATAGCCAGGGGGCGCGGCGCGACCATCCTTGAGGCTGCGCATGAGCCGCCCACCCACGCGCATCCGGGTCGTCACCAGGGTGGCGGCGCGGGCGGCGGCCGCCACGTAGCGCTCTTCGCCGAGCACGCGACCGGCGATGGCGAAGGCGGAGATCGCGAGCCCGTTCCAGGCCGCCAACACCTTCCGGTCAACGGCGGGCGGGACCCGACCCGCGCGGACCGCGTATAGCTTCGCACGCTCATCGGCCAGCGCCACCTGCTCCGATTCATCGGGGTGTGGGACGTGCAGGATGTTGCGGCCCTCGAAGTTCCCGAGAGGGGTGACACCATAGAAACGCGCGAACCGTTCTGCCGAAGGACCCAGAATCGACCGGAGCTCCGCGTCCGACCAGACGAAGAATTTTCCCTCCTGGCCGTCGGAATCGGCGTCGGTCGCCGAATAGAAGCCCCCGTCGGGGGACGTCATCTCGCGCAGCAGGTAGTCCAGCGTCTCGCGCGCGACGCGGGCGAAAATCGGGCGCGCCGAAACCTGATACGCCTCCAGATAGGCGACCGCCAGCAGGGCGTTGTCGTAGAGCATCTTTTCGAAGTGGGGCACNNGGTGCGCCACGCATGCCGCCGTTCTCGCTGTCGAAGGCGCGCTTGTAGCGAGCGACCGCGCGCGGGATGATCGTGGCGTCGATGGGATCCGCCGGTGGCGCCGGCGACGCCACTGACAGCCCCGGGATTCCTCCCTCCAGTTCCCGCCGGACCGACGCCACCAGGGAATCTGCCTCACGCGCGACGCGACCGGCGTCCTGCCGGTACGTCTGGTCGAGCTCCCGGAGCAGGGTGAAAAATCCGCGCCGTACG
>PMNO01000601.1:0-9093 GCA_003161835.1 Myxococcales bacterium
TTTTGCGTCTCGGGAATAGCTGATCCAAACATGCAGCACGATGCCCAGGGCGCCACCTCGGCTCCCGCGTTCTGGGAGTTCTTCTCGCGGTTCTAGCCCCAGATCCATGAGAGAAGAAGATTGGGCGCCCGGTATTGCCTGGGTCACCGGGTCGGCTGAAACTGTCGGGCCGTGAGAATCCAAGGTGGATTTGCCGCCCTGCTGCTGTTGGCTGTGGCCTCGGGCTGTCAGCCAGAGGCCAGCTGTTCCAGAAATGGATCGCCATGCGGGGGCGACCCAACCGGGTCGTGGGAGGTGGTCGGCGCGTGCCGCGATCCAGCTTTCGCGACCCCCGTTCCGGTCACGTATTACCAGCAGCCGGTTCAGATGGCGCGCCAGCCTACTCCCGCGATGGCGAGCAGCGATTGGTGCTCGTCGCTGGTCCTGGGAAACGTCATGGGAAACACCGGAGCGACAAACTTCATCTTTCCCCACGATACGCTGGGAGTGACCGGGGGACGGATCACCTACACGAGCGAAGATCCGCAGAACAAGCAGTTTGGAACCTACCAGGCGGTCGTCGACACCCTCGGTACAGGCGCCATTGATCTGTCCGAGGCCTGCCTGGCACGGATGGGAGTGAGCCTCAGCTGCGACATGGTCGCGGCGGCGCTCACCAGCTTCGCCGCGGTGAAGCAAGGGGATCCGGGAGTACCGTGTAACGACAGCATCAACCAGCCCGCCGTGTGCCAGTTCTTCTTTTCCTACAAGAACATCACCTGCACCGCGATCGCCGGCAGCGCCTGCCACTGTAGCTATGGCGTGTCTTTTTCGGGGGCTCTAAAGGGCCGCTGGACCAGGACCGGAGCACTCCTGACCCATTCGGATGCGTCGCGGATGCTGCCCTCCCAGGCCGACTACTGCGTCCAGGGCTCGGATTCGATGATTCTTCGCGGCCACGATCGAACCTCGATTCTCGATCAGCCCGGCGTCCGTACACTCAGTCTGCAACGTTCCCCATGACCGCCCAATAACCTCAAAATCAAATGAAACGCTCAAGGTTCATCAGCAGGTCGATCGGAGCCGCGGCTCTGTTCGTCTTGGGTCAAGCGCATGCAGAAGGCCAGGAGCCGCCGAGCGCTTCGTCGGCGGGTGATGAGCCCGAGGCGGTTGCACCGCCCCCGACATCGCCGGGCGCTGGTCCGAGCGGCAAGTGGCGAACGTCGCTCTACGGTTTCGCGGAGCTCGATGCCATGCACGACACGTCGCTGGCCTACGGACCCGCGGCGAACAACACGATCCTCGTGCGGCCTGGAACCTACGCCGGTGCCCATGCCCGCTCGCAGCTCACGGTCGCCAACTCGCAGGTTGGCCTACGGTTCTCGGCACCGGACTACGGGAGAATCAAGACCTCGGGGCGCGCGGAGATCGATTTTTTCGGTATCCAGCCAACCGACGCCACTGAGCAGGCCACCTTCACCACGCCGTCCATTCGAATGCGGCTTTTCTACATGAAGCTCGAAACGCCGATCGTGGACGTACTGGTGGGTCAGTATCACGATCTCTTCGCGTGGGGCGGTGAGGGTTTCTACCAGACGAGCCTGGCGTTCTTGGGCGTGGCTGGGGAGATCTATCACCGCAATCCGCAAATTCGGGTGTCAAAGACCATCGGGGCCGAGTCGGCCGTGAAGCTCGATCTCGCCGTCGCGGCCGTGCGCCCCGTTCAACGCGATTCGGAAGTGCCCGACGTCCAGGCCGGAATCAAGTTGGCGGTCAATGGCTGGAGGGGCGCCAATGCGCAGGGTTTTGGCCAGCCGACGGTCATGCCGCTGGCGATCGGAGTGTCGGGGGTGGGCCGCCGTTTCGCGGTGGCCGAGTTCCTGACGAATCCAGGTGACGCCAAGATCGCCTTTGGATGGGGAGCCGCCGTCAATGCTTTCCTGCCGTTGATTCCTGCCCGCAGCGATACGGACAGGAGCAACGCCGTCTCCGTGACCGGCGAAGTCTCCGTGGGCTCGGGGATCTCCGACCTTTATACCGGGCTCACCGGCGGCGCCTTGTTTCCGTTGCTTCCCGATCCGAGCGGCAATCTGGTGCCGCCACCCGTCTACCGCCCCAACATCGACAGCGGCATCGTGACCTACGATTCCAACAGCAACTTGAAGCCGATCGATTGGCGATCGTTGGTCCTGGGCCTTCAGTACTATCTACCGGTCGCGGAAGGCCGGATCTGGATCTCGGCGACGGCTTCCCGGATCGAGTCCACGAACATCCTTAGTTTGACGCCCGAGGGCAGCCGGGGTGGGATTTTTACCCGGCAAGACTACGTTGACGGAAACCTGTTCGCCGCGGTCACGCCCGACGTCCAGGTTGGGCTCTCGTATCAGATGACCCAACAGACCTTCGGCGACCGCCCTTTCGGCGAGAGCAAGCCTCATCCCGTGGGACGCAATCAAAGGGGCGAGATCGGATTCCGCCTGTTCTTCTGAGGTGGCCGCCAGACTACGGCACCGCGATCTTCTGACAGGTCGCGCTGCAGGTCGTCTGGTTCGGCGGATCGCAGTCCTCCCCGCGGTCGGCGAAGCCATCGCCACACACCACCCGACGCAAAGTCAGGGTCCGAAGGCCGATGAAATCCAGGATGCTCGTCCGATTGTGGCCCCACAGCGTCATCTGATTGCCGTTCACGCAATAGTCAACCTTGGTCGGCAACACGCCACTTCCCGCATAGTGGGTGATCACGTTGCCCTCGGCGTTCCAGATGCCGGACAAGTTCGTACCAGCGGCGTCGGATTCGCTTAGATACGAGCAGAGGCAGCCGCCATCGCCGGAATCCCGACAGCTTGTTTCCTTTATGCCCCCGAGCGTCAGCCCGTAGTCGGCGAACGCCATGCCGAACTCACCGCAGCTCCCAGGAGCGTATCCGAATCTCGCGAGGCAGCTTGCGGAGTAGTTGATGCTGGTTCTGTCGCTGCTCGTGAGCAGCGTCGTGTACAGCCCCCGGTTGAGCTCGCCGGAGCTACCAGCCGAGTAGCTCAGGAACGCGCCCTGAACCGCCGGCGTGTCGCGAGGGAGCGCGAACATCCTGATCCCGTTCGGCCCAAAATACTGCAGCGACGAACACCAATCCATCGAGGTGAGCTCGGGCGGCGACTGGCCCCCAGGAACGATAGGCTGATTTCGATAGGTCTGTTTACCGGCGATCGTGTCCTGCGACACGGGATCCTGGCAAACGCTGGCCTCGGCCCAGGAACCGATGGGATTGCCGCCACAAGGCGTGTTGGTCTCGGCGCATGCATCTTCCGGCCGGCAACCAGTGCCGAACGACAACAGTGCCCCGATGCAGAGAACGCCGAAATGAATACTCGTACCAGAAATGACTCGCAGGCAGCACCCGTCCTTTTGGTCGGCCATGATATCACCCCCCAGTAGCGGCGCGGTCAGAGGGCGGGCCAGGTCCGGCCGCATCCCAGCCGGCGCAAAGCCGGCTACCGAATGGCCACGTCGTCGAAGTGCAATGACGTGGCGCGCGGCACGCGGAGGCGGACGTAGCGGGCCTTGTGCTTGGGGAAATCGGCCTTCCAGGTCGAGAAATCTACATCGCGGCGGGCGACCTGGATCCACGTCTTGTCGTCGAGGCTGACCTCTACAATTAGCGGAATCGCCCGTTCGGCGCAGCAGTCGGAACGATTCGTCACTTCGACGCGATGGACCGACTTCACCGCTCCGAGATCGAAGTCTATCCAGGGGCTCTCCTGGTGCAGCGTGTGAAAGAAGATGTCCCCGCATCGGTTGGGGGGCGTGCAGTCGACATAGGTCGTGCTGGTCTTGAAGACCTTGGCGGCCGCCAGATTGGCCCCGCGGAGCAGCGTTCGCGCGCCGACGCCTGCGAGCACCACCATCGCCGCGACCACCACGATGCGCGTCCAGCGTTGGACGTGAACGCGTTCGATCGCCCGGGTCGGCGCGTCCAGATCCCAGAGCAGCGCCTCCGCGAAACCACGGCAGCACGCCGCCTCGTCGTCGGTGGTGTCGAGGGCGTCCCGCGACGAGCGCTCGACCAGAACGGTACGCGCCACGGCCAGCTTGGCCTCGTCTCCCGCCGCCTTCACGAGCCGGTCCGGGGCGGCCGCCGCCCATGCCCGATCCAGATCCGCCAGATCCGCGAGATCCGTGGAGACCGACGCGTCGGCTGCCGCATCGTCGGCCATCAGCGCCCAGTAGACCGCCTCACCGTATAGGCCCCGAAGCACGGCCGGGCGAGACCCCACCGGAAGTGACTCCACCGGCTCGGCCACGCGACGCGCAACCTCGACGAGCAATCGCGCCTGATTCACGGCCCGGGCCGACCCTGCGCGGGCAGGGGGCATTCGCCCACGAGCCGCCCGCAGAGCCTCCCGGCGCAACAACCATTCACCCGCTCGCGCGAACACAGAAGGACGTGGGTTGTTCATCGGCTTTTTCCGGACGACAGTAAACAGCGAGGACGGCCACCGCCGCAAGTCGGGGCTCGGAGAAATACGCTTCACGCCGACGCACCGTACGACTAGAGTCCCCGGACGATGCCGAGTACGAAAAGCAAAACAAGCCCGGCCCCTGGACGCCGCGGCCGTACCGCAATAAAGGCCGACACGCTCCCCGCTGGAGCAGCCCCCCAAACGGATGCCCCCCACCCCGGGCTACCCGTCGAGGATTTCGCGGAACACCCTCCCCTGGCCCCGGGGGTGAAGTACCGCCGCATCCTTCTGAAGCTCTCCGGGGAAGCGCTGATGGGGCAGCAGGGCTACGGCATCGAGGATGCGACCCTGTCGCAAATCGCCGACGAAATCATCGATGTCCATAGCCTGGGCGTCGACATCGGGATCGTCATTGGCGGCGGCAACATCTTTCGGGGGCTCGCCGCCAGCTCGCGCGGCATGGATCGCGCCAGCGCCGACTACATGGGCATGCTGGCGACGGTCATCAATTCGCTGGCGCTGCAGGACGCGCTCGAACGTCGAGGGTCCAAGACGCGCGTGCTGTCGGCGCTGGAAATGGAGCGTTTGGCGGAGCCGTATATTCGGCGCCGCGCGATCCGCCATCTGGAAAAGGGCCGGCTCGTGATCTTCGCGGCCGGCACCGGCAACCCATTTTTTACTACCGACACCGCCGCGTCCCTGCGGGCCATGGAGATCGGCGCCGATATCGTGATGAAGGCAACCCGCGTCGACGGGGTGTACGACAAGGATCCCCACAAGCACAAAGACGCCCGCATGTTTCGGCGCCTATCCTATATGGACGTGCTCAATCGAAATCTCGCCGTGATGGACTCGACCGCGATTTCGTTGTGCCGGGACAACAACCTCCCGATTCTGGTGTTCAACCTGACCAAGCCGGGGAATATTCGCCGGGTCGTAATGGGTGAACCGCTCGGCACCCTGGTGCTGGACGAACGAGGCGAGCCCCGCGAAAAATCGCCCGGCCCCTAACGTCACTGCCCGTTGCCGCGCGCTTGCGCTATTCTTCGGCCCAGCCGGGGTCGCCGCGATCCCGGCAATCGTTATTCCGAGGAGACCAGCGATGCTGAACGACGTGATCAAGGAACTACAGGCGAACCTCGACAAGGGAATCGAGGCCTTCAAACGCGATCTGTCCAAGGTGCGAACCGGCCGAGCCAACCTGGCGATCCTGGACGGTGTCCGGGTGGACTACTACGGAACGTCGACCCCGCTCAATCAGATCGCGTCGTTGAACGTGGCCGATCCGCGGCTGATCACCATCAAACCCTGGGAGCGATCCCTCATTCCCGAGATCGAAAAGGCGATTCGCGCCGGNNGCCGCGCGGCGCGACGCCAACGAAATGTTGAAGAGCTTGTTGAAGGACGGCGGCATCACCGAGGATGACGAGCGCAATGGACTGAAGAAGGTTCAAGAGACCACCGACAAGGCGGTAGCGAAGGTCGACGAGGTCCTGGCCAAGAAGGAAGGTGAGATTCTGGAGGTCTGAAGCCCTCGGACCGCCGACCCGCGCACGTTTCCCACAACCTTCCATCAAGACCGTTCGAGGAGGAATCCACCCCATGTCCCTTATTTTCCGGGAGGCGCACGCGGCGCCCGAAAAGAAACGCATCAACGAGGAATACTTCATTTTGGAAAACGACGGTGCGTCCGCCATCAGCACGGCGCGCCTGCAGGTCATCAGCGCCCGCGCGGCCAAGCCCGGGCAGAAGCCGGAGAGGGGGTCCGTGCTCGGGGTGATCGATCCGGGTTTCATGCTGCAACCAGGGGAGAAGATCCTTGTGGTGAGCGGGGTGCCGGGCAAAAAATCACACGGCGAGCCGCCCAGCCGCGAGGGCATGCGCACGTATCATCTATTCCAGCGGTCGGGGCTGCTGGAGGGTGCGGGCACCGTGATCAAGCTGGCGATGAACCAGATCGAAGTGGCCAAGCTGGTCTACGATCCAGCGACGGATACGGGTGTCGCGCCCAAAATTACACCGGCCAAATCCTGATGCCCAAGTTCCAAGTCGACATTCCCCACAGCTTGCCCCTGGACGACGTCAAGACCCGCCTGAGCGGTGCGACGGCGAAGATTGAAAACACGTACGGGGCGACCTGCACCTGGACCGGCGATCGACAGCTGACCGTGTCGCGCAAAGGTTTCGACGCCCTGGTCAACATCGAACCGGCGCGCGTTCATGTCGACATGAACCTGGGGTTTCTGCTGGTTCCGCTCGCAGCTGCGATCAAGGCGGGCCTCACGAAGGAGCTCGCGTCGCTGTTGGACTCCGCGCCCGCCGTACCTTAAGGCACGCGCGAAGCGACGCGCGCCCGGGCGGCGGCCACCTCGGCGGCGGTGCTCTCGGGACGCCCGGTCACGACCACCGGCACCCCGTCGGCACGTGCTGGCTCCGGTTCCCCGTGGTTCGGGGCCGGGGGATCCCCGAGGCCGGGCAGATAGCCGATTTCGATTCCCACGGCGTCGTTGGCGCGCCAGACGACGGCGCCCGCCGCCAGGGCCGCGCGTCGGTCCTGAGGCGGCGCCAGGCCCAGGGTGGCCAGCATCTGCATGCGGGCTTCGTCCCAGACCAATCCCACCGGGCCGTCCCGGTATTCGTCCAGCAGGCACAACGCCTCGCGCGGGCTGGGGGAGGACCAAGGCCCGCGCGCCACCTCCAGCGCCAGCGTGACGTCCCGGCGTTCGGCGCGGGGCACGATGCGATCAAGGGCATATCGGCAAGCATCCAGAACCAGGGGCGACAGCGCCCGCCGTTCGCCAACGGCCGCCGCCCAGACACGCGCCCCCGGCTCGTCCTCTTCGATCTGGCGCCGCGCGAAGCGGTACGCGACTTCCGTCGAGTCGGCGGCCAGCGACAATTCGCCCAGGTGCACCGTCAGGGTCCGCACGCCAAACGGTGCGGCCAGATCCAGGGCGGACTCGAACAATGCCACCGCCGCCCGACGTTCATCCGAATCCTCGAGAGACGCCAGATAAGGTAAGCGGCGGCCGGGTCCAAGCGAGCCATCTGGCAAGGCACCTGACATCACCGGAACCGCCAACCCCACCGCGAGCGACGCCGCGCATAGGGGCGCGACGTCACCGCGCCCGCAATCGGCGCCAATCGCGATACCATCGAACCCCGCATCCGCCGCCATCCTGACCAGGCCCTTGGGTTCCCCACCGCCTCCGCCAGAGGCAAACCGCAATCCGGACGCGCAAAGAATCACGCCGCAAGGATGGTGCTCCCGGCGCGGGATTCAAGGGCAAATGCCACGAACCGCCGACCGGTCAGCGACGGAAAAACCAGCAAAACCGCGCGACAGCTTGCATTGACAGGGATCACCTCACTGATATAAATGGCGGCGCTTCTTAATCTTTTCGGTGGAGCTGCGGGTTGGGCTCCCTCTCCCTCGGAGGATGTCCATGCATCGTCGCCTTCGGTCCCGGTCTGTCGCCCGATCTTTCAACAAGGGGCTGGTGCCGGCCGTGGGATTGGCGCTCGCGTTGGCGGCGGGGCTGGCGCCCCCGGTCCATGCGGATCCGTTACGGCTGGCTCCGATCGATCTTCAGGCCTTCCGGCCGGCGATGGATTCGAAGGGTTACATCACCCTCAACTCGTCCCAGGTGTTGGGGCGACTCGATTTTTCGTTTGGCCTCGTGACCACGTGGGGAGCCAAGGTTCTGGATTTCACGAATCCAGCCGTCACCGCCAACGGCCAGAGCGCCCGATTTTCGATCAAGAACATCATCACGCCGTCGCTCCAGGGCGCGGTGGGATTGACGAACTTCGCGCACTTCGGGGTGGAGCTGGGGGTCGTCGTCCCGATGTCCATCATGTCGGGACGGGCGTATCCCACCGACAACAACGGGACGCCTGGGACCTCGGCCGACGACAACGATTTCAGCATCACGCACCAGGGCCTGGGCGACATCATCGTGTTGCCGAAGATTCGATTGATGAACGCGGCCCGCAACAATCTGGGTCTGGCGGTGATTCCGAGTTTTGTGCTGCCGACGGGCGACAAGAATGCGTTCCTGGGCGAAGGCAAGCTGATCTTCCAGCCCTCGGCGGTGGTCGACGGCGAGTTTGGATATCTGGGCCGCTTCCGGGTCGCCATCAACGCCGGCGCGCGCCTGCGCGGCAGTGAGTCGGAGTTCATCGACGACGGGGTGACGTACACAACACCGCGAACCTTCGGAGGGGTGGGCGGAACGCCGACGAACACGCGCTATGGCGTGCGGGTTCACAACGAGCTGATGGGTGGGGTGGGCCTTTCTTTCGGGATCGTCCCACAAAAGTTCGACGTGGTCGGCGAGATCTACGGCCAGAAGGGCCTCAGCGCGAAGCGCATCGAGGCCGGCGCTGAAGTGGCGCTGCCTCCGGTGGTGGAGGCGGTGGGTGGCATCAAGCTCTACCTGGCACGGAATTCGTTCTTCCTGCTCGGCGGCGGCTGGCGCCTGGTCAGCAACACCGCCGGAGCCGCCGCCCCGCGTGCGTTCGTGGGCTTCATATTCGAGCCCAACATCGGCGACCGCGATGGCGATGGCTACAAGGACGACGTCGATGGCTGCCCCGACGATCCCGAGGACTTTGACGACTTCGAGGACGCCGACGGTTGCCCCGATCCCGACAA
>PMNO01000601.1:9143-9271 GCA_003161835.1 Myxococcales bacterium
GACAAGGACGGCTTCGAGGACGCGGACGGTTGCCCCGATCCCGACAATGATCACGATCGCATCCTGGATGCCAGCGACAAGTGCCCGAACGAGCCGGAGACCTACAACGGCTTCGAGGACGAGGACGG
>PMNO01000046.1 GCA_003161835.1 Myxococcales bacterium
CAGCACCCCCGCGCCCAGGAGCAGCGTGATCAGAAAACGCGCGCCCCGCACCCGCTCGATGAAGGCCCCCACCCACCACAAGCCGAGGACCGTGAAGAACCAGCCGCCCAGACGGGTATTCAACAACAACGCGGTGGCCGGCTGCCACAGCTCACCCCGGATGAAATTTGGCCCCACCGCCAGATGGCTGAGCATCCAGTCGTTGAGCGGAGGCGTGAATACGAAAAACAAGTAGCCGAGCGTCACGGCGATGACCAGAGCCCGCACCGTCGGCGTCAACTTCTCCATGAGGGGACGCGTCCAAGCCGGCGGTGGCGGGCGACGCCTGGGAAAATCAGCCATCGCCCAAAAGGCTAGCACGCCCGGACGCCCGACCACGCAACCCGCACGCCTGGCTGGGATGGTGCTGCCGGCACCGCGCACCACCTTCGCGGCCGCTCACACGGCGAGGTTCAGATTCCGAAGGGGTAGGCAACGGTGACCGAATCGCACGCCGGCATCGCGAACGCCGCCCCCGCCCCCGGCGCATGGGAAATGACGGTGGTCGAGCCATCGAGAACCAGATTCGCGGTCGTGACGTAAGTCCCGGTCGGTATGCCTGACACGGTGCTGCCGGCGAAGTCGAAGATGAACCCCATATANNGCTGGTGACCAGTTCCACGTGCGACCGGTCCGCGGGCGGATCGGTGCAGATGAAGGTGCCCGCGGCATCGTCGACCGACCAGTACACCTCAAAGAAACGATTCTCGGCGCAGCTGTTGCCGCCGCCCCCGCCGCTGCTCGTTTCCAGAATGCAACCTGACAACGACGCGACGAGTGCCGTGAATCCCAGTAACAGGTGTGTGCGAAAATGCGTGGTCATGATCTCCTCCGTCAGGTGCCCCGATGGACGGTTCCGCTGTCAATCCTATTCTGATTCTGGAAACTTGCGCGGTTTGGCGGACCAGATGCGTCTCGGCGCTTTCGTCCTTGCTTGCCCACCGTGGTCAAGGTTGCCTGCCAAATCGGTGCCACACCCGGTGTCAAACCGCCTGGTCTCTGATATTGGTTGAGGCGCGCGGATCCGGCTGTTGGTCCGAAACCGGGACGGGACAGTCGAAGTCGCACCCAATCACCCCTCTGATCGTCCGCCACTGCCGCCACCGCCCAGGAGAGACGCGCCCATGTCGATGTTGCCGCTGCCGCTAATCTTGGAGGCCGGAGCCGGGGATCGCCTCGACATCATATCGTTGATTCTCAACGCTTCTCCGGTCGTCAAGGGCGTGATGGGTCTGTTGATCGGCATGTCGGTCCTGTCCTGGTTCGTCATCGGGTCCAAATCGATCTACCTGTCCAACGCCGCCAGCCGATCCATGCGTTTTCAAGACATGTTCTGGAAGACTGGACGGCTCGACGACATCTGGCGTGCCACCGAGGCCGCCCCCCCCTCTCCGGTCAGCGAGGTGTTTCGTGCCGGTTACACCGAGCTGGCGAAGTTACAACGGCGGCGTCAGGAGCAGACCTCGGACCCAAATGCGGCCAGCGAGGATCTGCTGGGCGACATCGAGAGCATCCAGCGCGCGCTCGACCGGGCGCGCACCACGGCGATCACCGAGATGGAGAGCAGGGTGCCCTTGTTGGGCACCACGGCCAGCGCCGGACCCTTCATCGGTCTGTTCGGCACGGTTTGGGGCATCATGAATTCTTTCCGCAACATCGGCGCGAAGGGCGCCGCCAATCTGGCCACCGTCGCCCCCGGCATCGCGGAGGCGCTGGTCGCCACCGCGATCGGCTTGATGGCGGCGATCCCGGCGGTCATGTTCTATAACTATTTCTCCCGGCGCATCCGGGTGATCACCTCCGAGATGGAAACCTTCTCCAGCGATTTTCTGAACATCGTCCGGCGGAGGTTCTTCTAGTCATGTCGATGGGGTCGGGCGGCGGCGGGTTGGGTGGGGCGATCACCGAGATCAACGTGACGCCGCTGGTNNGTCTTGCTGATCATCTTCATGGTGACAGCGCCCATGTTGCAGACCGGAATCGACGTGAATCTGCCGCAGGCCAAGGCCCAGACCATCCCCGACGACGAGGGTAAATTGATTCTGACGGTGACCAAGGACAAGCGCGTGTTCCTGGGTAAGCTTCAGATCCCCTTCGATGACGTCGAAAACGTGTTGAAGAACAACGCCAAATTGAACGCGGACAAGGAACTGTATCTGCACGCGGACAGGAGCCTGCTGTACGGCGACGTCGTGAAAGTCATGGCGGCGGTCAAGCAGGCTGGCGTCGACAAACTCGGGATGGTCACCGACCCCCTGGAATGACGTGACCCGTGCCGCGGAATGAGATTCGCCACGGTCGACGCGGCAACAGCGTGGGCCTCCTGGTCACGCTCGCGCTGCACGGCGCGGTGCTGGCGGCGGTAGGGATCGCGCACGGTCAGCCGGCGCCACCCTTGATCATGCAGCGTGATTTCNNCCGCGCGACAAGTTCTGGCTACCGCGCATCACGCAGCCACCGCGGGCGCAGGCCCCGGCCGAGACGCTCAAGGTGGCGGAGGATCCGAACGCGAAGCCGGCGCCCAAGGAAGCGCCGCGGCCCGAGGATCCCAAGATCTCGAAAAATCTAAAGAGCGCCCTGAACCGCGCCCGCATGCTGGAGAGTCTGGCGCAGGAAGAACCCGATGAGGGCGCATTGAATGGATCGAAGCTGGGGACGTCCAATCAGGCCGTGGGCGATCAATACCTGGCCGAGGTCACCGGCATGTTGCGGCCCAACTACAATCTGCCCGCGGGAATCGCGCCGGACCAAGTCGCGACCCCGCCCGTGATAAAGTTTCGCATCGGGCCTGACGGTGCT
>PMNO01000164.1 GCA_003161835.1 Myxococcales bacterium
GTGCCGCTGTAGCAGGCGTCGATGCGCCAGTCGTCCACGCGGAGCTCGTGACCGCCGAGCGACGTGACCGCGTCGACCACCAGCAACGCGCCCGCGGCGTGGACCAGCCGCGATATCTCGTCGAGGTGGGGCTGGTGCGCCCCGGTGGAGGTCTCGGCATGCACCACGCCGACGAGCTTGGCGCGGGGGTGCGCCCTCAGGGCCTCCGCGATCGCGTTNNGCGCTTCCGGTGCCCGACACCGCGAGGGTCAGCCGGTTCTGCGTGCGGAAGACCTGCTGCAGCAGGCTGCGCGTCTCGTCCATGATGCTCAGGTACGCGGGATCGAGGTGCCCGAGGGTGGGCGCGGCCAGGGCAGCCAGAATCCGCGCCGGGACTTCGCTCGGGCCGGGGCCAAGCAACACGCGCTGAATCGGGAAGATGCGGGAACTGCTCATGACAACCTCGTTTCGGGTGAGGCCCTCGGTCACGAGGGCCGGTGATGGATAGGCGCGGGCTTGGTGCGATTCTATGCAATGACGACGCGGACTGACGGGCGTCCTGAAGCTCCGACTTGCCGTCTTTGACCCAGGAGAACACGTGCGTCATTATGTATGACAATGAAGACGGCGACGATTCGAAAGGTCCAGCACAACCTGGCCGAAGTGCTGTTGTGGGTGGAGCGCGGTGAGGAGGTTCGCGTCCTTCGGCGGAACAGAGTCGTGGCGCGGCTGCTGCCACCGGAAGGAGCGCCGCCCCGATCGCCGGACTTTCTCGAACGCGCAAAAGCGATCTGGGGTGCGAAGCCTCGAGGGGTCCGGCTAAGTACCATCGTCTCGGAGGCCCGCGGGGAACGGTGATCTACCTCGACACGGGCTGCCTTCTGAAGCTCTACTATCCCGAACCGGAGAGCCTGGTCGTGGCGGGCCTTACGAAGGGGCATGCGATCGCGTTCACCTCCCTGCACGAGCTGGAGTTGGGAAATGCCCTCGAACTGAAGCTCTTTCGGAAGGATGCCAGGCCCGCTCAGGTACGAGCGGTGCACGCTCTTGTCGCCGAGGACTTGCGCGGTGGCACTCTGCAACGGCCCGCGCTGGCCTGGGAGGACGTCTTCGTGGAAGCGACGGNNCGCTGGTCCGGGGCCACACCCGCACGTTCGGATGCCGTTCGCTCGATGTCCTCCACTGCTCGGCAGCGCGCCAATTGTCCGCGACCTCCTTCGTCACGACGGACACGCGGCAGCGGCGCCTGGCCACCGCCGTTGGGCTCACCTGTCCGGTGGTGTAGCGCTGTACGGACTGGACTTCTCGGTCCGCCTTCGCGAGCCACCGGGGCCGGGGAGATGAGCGCGGGCGTGATGTGATTCATTGCGATGACGGCCGCGCGACGGTGCATGTTAGTGGATGCGCACGCCTTGCCGCCTCAGCTCGGCCTGCACGTGCTCGATGTTCACCTGGCTCGCGTTGACGCCGTCCTTGATCGACTGCGCCGCGGCCACGCCGGCGCCCTGCCCGGTCACCGTGCAGCACATCATGCTGCGCACGGNNCCGTCGATGAACTCGGGAAAGATGCCGATGGAGTCCACGAAACGCGCCTGATTGCGCACGTCGTTCTCGGTCAGGTTGTAGTGGCCTTCGATCTTGCGCGTGTCCCGGATGCCCACGGTCATGCCGTAGGTGCGCAATTTGGCGGTCTCGAATCCCGGAGCGAAATGGTTGAGGGCCTTGATGGCTTGCAGGGCCTGATAGCGCCCGTCGATCTCGGCCCGGGTCAGGTCCCACACGTCCGTGCCGTCGAAGCCGGTGAGGTGAATCATGTTGAGGTAGGTGGCCTCGCCCGCGTCGCTGATCGTGCTCCACGTACCGCCGATGCTCTTGAGCCCGGGGGGAATGACGCCGGCGGCCCGCGCCTGCGAAAATGGGCGCTCCAGGTAGGGGCTGAAAAGTTCGTCTTCCTTGCCACCCTTTTCGGTGTCCCAGTTCAGGCCCCAGTCCTTGTACTTGGTGGGGTTGGCTGCCACGTAGTCGAGGAAGCGCGTCCGCTGCACCCCCGCCACCGAGAACATCACGGTCACCGGCAGCATCCGTTCTCGCGGGGTCTTGTGGTACGGAGCTCCGGCGTAGTGCACGATGTCGGCGTCTCCGGTCGCATCGATGGTGCGCTTGGCCAGGATGGCCCCGCGGCCCGACTTGCTGTGGATGATCACGCCCTCGAGGGTGTCGGCTTGCATGATCACATCGATGGCCACGGCGTGCAGCAGCGGCCTCACCCCGGATTCCTCCACCAGCTTGTCAGCAACGTACTTGAACATATCGGCGTTGAGGGCTTCGCTCCTCGATTGCACCTCGGGGCTGCTCGCGCCCATGGCCTTGGCCCGCTGCTCGAATTCGATGCCAATTCCCTCCGAGTCCACGGTCTTTTCGCGGCGATACCAGGCCAGGCTCTCCACACCCACCACGGTGATGTTGCCGCCCAAACATCCGAAGCGTTCCAGCAACATCGTGCTCGCGCCCGCGCGGGCCGCGCCGAGGGCGGCCGCCAGGCCCCCCGGCCCGCTGCCCACCACCAGCACATCGA
>PMNO01000167.1:0-424 GCA_003161835.1 Myxococcales bacterium
GAGGATGTGCGGGTCGCGTTGAACTTCATGGCGGAGCGTCACCCCGGGCTACCGCTGTGGCTGGCCGGTTTTTCGTTCGGAGCGCGCGTCGGCCTGGGGGTTGGGATCGAGGACGAGCGCGTCTCCGCTCTGTTGGCCGTCGGCCTGGCGGTCCGGATCTTCGACCTGGCATTCCTGCAGGAGCCGCGGCCGCCCAAGCCGCTGGCTGTCGTCCAGGCCGCCAACGATGAATACGGCGGACTTGGCGAGATCGAGCCCTTCGTCGCTCNNACCGGGTCGCCCTAGCCACTCTTGCGATCAATCGATTCGCTCGGAATCCGCGGCAACCGGGTCAGTAGCCCAGATGCGCCTGGCGCGGCTTGCCAGATTTGTCGGGAACGAAAATCGGCGCGGCCTTGTCTCCCGCGACCCGCACCGCGAGGCC
>PMNO01000167.1:451-2739 GCA_003161835.1 Myxococcales bacterium
CTGCCGGTAAAGGCCGGTGTCAAAATCGTTCGGCCGCGACAGTGAGAAGACGTTGTGGAACAGGTCGTCCTCGTTCCGGAAGGAGACCTTGCTGCCCACTGGCACCGCCAGCACTCGGGGAATGAAGGTCTTGTTCTTCTGGCTGATGACCTTGCCGCGCGCCGGTGCGGGGCGCGGCGTCGGCTGACCGTCCACGCGTTTCATCCACAGCACGGNNCCCGCGACCCGCACCGCGAGGCCCCGCACGCTCTGGGCGCCGACCGTCACGCGCTGCTTCGATCCCTTCGAACTGGCCTCGTGCCAGGTTTCGATTTCGTAGTCCCCGGGCGGAACGTTCTTGATGGAAAACGCGCCGGACGCGTCGGCCTGTGTGTAGTACGGCGTGTCGACCACGAACACGTAGCCCACCATCGACGAATGGATGTTGCAGAGGATCTGAACGACGCCGGCCTTCTTGAACACCTGACTGTACGAGGCGCCCTGCCGGTAGAGCCCGGTGTCGAAGTCGTTGGGCTTGGACAGCGAGAAGACGTTGTGAAAGATCGGATCGTCGTTCGGGAAGTCGACCGTCGATCCGCGCGTGATCGCNNCGTTTCATCCACAGCACGGTGCCGCCCGGTCCCAAAGTCCCGCCCCCGGTGACGGTTCCGCTGATGGTCACCCCCCCGGGCTGGCGCACCGGCTCCTCAACCGTGGGAAGCTCATTGCCACCCCCTACAACGGTCGGCGCGCTCGTGGTCCCCGACGGCGGCAGCGACGGCATCGGGGGCGACGGCGCGAACCGCCCGCCGGCGCGCGCCCGGGCGTCAGCGGCCAGCGGGCGGATAACGCGATCGGTTTCCGCGTCCAGGCCGGGCAGCCGCAACAGCGATTCCCATTTTACGGCGGCACCGGAGAAATTGCCCGAGTCGTAGGCTTGCTTGCCGCCCGCCAACAGGTTGAACAGCAAGTACTGCCGCTCCGCCAAGGCCTTCACCGCCAGGTCCTGGGGCGTGCGAACCGCCAGCGGCAACGGCAGCTCCTCGCCCNNTCTCACCATTGATACACCACCGATGAAGTGTAGATGTTGTTCGCGACGTCCGGAGCGCCCACCCGTTCCCGATTCACCAGCCACTCGCCCTTCACGATCAGCGCTTCCCACAGGTCGATGCGCACGCCCGTGGTCAAGCGATCCACCGTGAGTGGGGTGAACCCCTGAAACGCAGCGTGCCGCCAGTCGTAACGGACATACGGCGTCACGCGGCGCAGGGCACCGCATTCGACGGACCATCCGTAGGCCAGCTGTACCCAGGCAACCCGCGCCAGGAAACCCGAAGCCTCCGGAAAGACGCCCAGCGACGTGGTCTTCGGCCCCAGACCCTCGTCCTCATCGACGCGGACGTACTCCGCGGCCAGCGCAATGCCTCCGATGAAGACGCGCGCATCGAGGCCCCACATCTTTTGCAACGCCTTGCGATCCCGCTGATCGTTGCGCGGTCCCCGCAATCCGCTGCCACCCAGCTTCAGCTGCACCAACTTCAAGTTCAGCTCGTACCCGAGCCGCGCGGACAGTACCGGCGCGCCCGCCAGGCTTGCATCAGGACTTTGCAGGGATTCCTGCATATTGCCGCTGTTGGTGGCGGCCACATGTAGCGACAGCGCCGACCACAACGGCGGGATTTGCTGCCGGTAGAAGACCTTGGCGCCGATCGACTGGCCCGTCGTGTAGCGCGCGGCCAGCGAGGGCGTGACCCCGGTACGAATATTGGCCTGATTGTCCTGATACTCGATGCCGAACACGGAATCGAACTTTCCGGCCGAGATGGCCAGCTCGAGCGCCTCGAACGGCATCACGCGACCAAAAGCCTGCTCCACCAATACCCGCGATCCGTCGCCCGCGGCCGAAAACCGGGGCAGGAACTGGACCCGCGAAAAGATCATCACCGGCGCGTTCGGATGTTGATAGCGCGCGTCGAGACTCAACGTATTGAGCAGGAACGACGGACGTCCGCCAATACCGACGGAGCGGGGCAAGAATCCGTTGACGAAGCGCCCCCCGGCATCGGTCGCCGCCACGTCGCCTCGCGAATTGATCGCTGTCGCGAACGGATCGACGCCATAGTCCGCGGGAAAACGTTGGTCTCCGGTCGCGAAGCTGGTTCCATCGCCTTGCGCCTTGGCGAACCCCACGTCCACGTAGCCGTTGAGGTGTAGCGCGGTGGCGGCCGGGTTGGGGCTCAACATCTTCAACCGCCACGCCGAGAAGCTCTTCATGTGCAACATCGCGCAGATTGTCAACGTGCTGCAAT
>PMNO01000135.1:0-1460 GCA_003161835.1 Myxococcales bacterium
TCGCGGTTGTTCTCGACCCAGGTCATCAAACGCAGGGCCGGCTCACGCAGCTCAACCGCCATCTTGACGTCCGGGAACAGAGCCCCGTCGATGATCTCGGCCCAATCAATCAGCTCGGCGAGCGGCGCTGCGTCCCAGCCGAACTGGCCAGTCAAGATGCGCGACACGAACTTGGCGCAACTCTTGGCGGTCGGATCGTAGAACTTCCGCCCGGTGGCATCGGCGCGAAAATGCGCCTCGTCCCCCGGAAGCTGAAACGCGGACGCGTGATGGTCGAACCACCAGCTCAGTCGGGGATCCTGCGAGTACCGAAAATCCACGCAGACATTTTCGTCGCCGTCGAAGCAGTCGGCGGGAAACGGCTGCGCGTCACCTTTGTGTTCGAGGGGGCGGTACAGCACCTCCACCGAATCGCGGGCCACCTTCTCCCGATAGAACCGCGAGAAGATCGCGGCGGAACTGCAGCCATCGAAACAATTGCCGTGATACAGGACCCGCAAACGCACAACTCCAAGTTAGAGGCACGCGCGGCCGTGAGCAAGCCCGATCGCGTGAAATTTCGGCGGCGCGCGCGCCGAGGCGCGACCCGCGACCCACAACCCAGAACCCACCTGCCGAGCCGCGCGACGCCGCGCGACGCCGAAACGGTTCGTGTTAACGTCCGCCGCATGCCTGCGTCGCAAGCCCCCTTCCTCTCTGAACTGAAACGATCTCACGACTGCGGCGCGCTGCGCGCGTCCGACACCGGCAAGACGGTGGTGCTGTTCGGCTGGGTGGCCGCGCGCCGCGATCATGGCGGTTGTGTTTTCATCGACCTGCGCGATCGCGGGGGAATCACCCAAATTGTTTTCGAGCCCCACGTGAATGCGGAGGCCCACACGCTGGCAGGCGAGCTGAGAAACGAGTTCTGCGTCGGCATCGCGGGGGTGGTGCAGGAACGCGGCGGGCACCGCAATCCGAATCTACCCACCGGCGACATCGAGGTGCGGGCCGATCGGCTGACCGTGTTCTCGCGCTCCGAGACGCCGCCGTTCGAAATCGGGGACGACGTCGCGAATGAGACCATTCGATTGAAGCATCGCTACCTGGATTTGCGGCGCCCGAGCCTGCAGAAGAACTTCTTGGTCCGGTCGCAGATCTACCAGACCGCCCGGCGCCACCTGGCCGACCACGGCTTCGCCGAGATCGAGACCCCGTTCATGGTCAAGTACACCCCCGGCGGCGCGCGAAACTTTCTGGTCCCGTCGCGCATGAACGCGGGGCAGTTCTATGCCCTCGCGGAATCGCCGCAGATCTTCAAGCAGCTGTTCATGGTGGCCGGNNATGAGCTTCGTGGTCGAGGAAGACATCTATCGCATCATGGAGGGGTTGATGTCGTCCCTGTGGAAGGACGTCTTGGGGGTCGCGATTCCCACGCCGTTCGCCCGCCTGACCTACGCCGATGCGATGTCGCGCTACGG
>PMNO01000135.1:1522-2482 GCA_003161835.1 Myxococcales bacterium
CGCAAACACGATGGCGGGGGCGTCGAGCTGCTGCGCGCCGCGGTGGCCACCCCCGCGAACATCGTAAAGGGCTGGAAATTGCCGGCCGCGGTGGCCGCCAAGATGTCGCGCGCGGATCTGGACAAGCTGGAGGAGTACGTCAAGGGCTTTGGGGCGCGGGGGCTGGCGCGGGCGCGGGTTTCGGCAGGCGGCGCCTGGACCCAGAGCCCCATGAAGACCATCACCGACGCTCTGCGCGCGGACATCAACGCCGCCGCGTCGGCCGAGGAAGGTGATTTGCTGTTCTTCCAATTCGGTTCAAAGAAGCTGGTCAACGCGGTGCTGGGCGGCCTGCGCCTGCACCTGGCGGATAAATTCGGGCTGATTCCGAAGGGCCAGTGGAAATTCGCGTGGGTCACCGACTTCCCGCTCTTCGAGGAGGCCGACGGGGGTCACATGGTCGCCGCGCACCACCCGTTCACTTCCCCGTTCCCCGAGGATCTGGAGCGCCTGGAGAGTGAGCCCGCCTCGGTGCGCGCGCGGGCCTACGATCTGGTCCTGAACGGCAACGAGATCGCGGGAGGATCGATTCGAATTCATCAATCCGACGTTCAAGCGCGGGTGTTTCGCGCGCTCGGCCTTTCGGAGGAAGACGCCCGCGCGAAGTTCGGCTTCCTGCTGGAGGCGTTCCGCTACGGCCCACCGCCCCACGGCGGAATCGCGGCCGGACTCGATCGGCTGGCGATGCTCCTGTGCGGGGCTGATTCGCTGCGGGACGTGATCGCGTTTCCGAAGACGCAAAAGGGAACCGATCTGTTGACCGAGGCGCCGTCCGCGGTCTCGCGCAAGCAACTCGACGAATTGCACATCGCGCTGAAGGAATGATCGACGCCCCGACGCGCGACCGGGCCCTGCGGCGTCTGGGTGACGGGGCCTTCGACGTCCTGGTGGTCGGCGGCGGCATCGCCGGTATCCACGCGT
>PMNO01000135.1:2543-2682 GCA_003161835.1 Myxococcales bacterium
ACAACGCGCTGGCGCTGTGGCGGCGCCCGGTTGGCGGACGGCGCCTTTCGCGCGCCGAAGTATCCGCGCTGTCGCCCTTGTTGCGGACGAGCGGGTTGCAAGGAGCGCAGCTCTATGTCGACTGCCAGACCGACGATGC
>PMNO01000289.1 GCA_003161835.1 Myxococcales bacterium
CCCAAGACTTCCCAGTCCGGGCCGCCGTAGCCGACCTCGTTCCCAACTGGAATCTGGTCGCCGAGGATCGCGGGTGGAACCAGCACCCGACCATCGAAGCGAAGTCCGGCGTGTTCACCCATGGCAATCTTGAATCCCACGCCCGCGTGCAGCACNNCCGTCCGTATCGGCGGGAACAATGGCCGTGTTGTTCACGATCGTGGACATCGCGCCATAGCCGAGGGTGATGAAGGGGCGGAAAGGTCCGGTGGGAACGAGGTGGATGTTCAGGCTGCCGCGATAAGCGAACGCCCACAGTTTGGTGGAGAGGTTGGCGGGGTTNNGGCGACAACCATTCGGGGTCCGAGGTGGACCGGCCGAGGCCGCTCTGCTTGTTGAAGAAGTGGGCACCCGCGGTCAGCCCGAACTCGAAACGGTACTCGGTAGGCTCGTCTGGTTGGGTCACGTCCTTCCTCGCTGATGCCGGCGGCGCGGCGAAGGCGGACGTCGGCAGAATCAGGAGACCCAAGCAGACCAGCTTGAAGAAGCACACTCGTCGGGGCGTTCTCATCGGTTCTCCTCGGTCGGAAGTGGCGAAATGGTTAGTCGGGGGGGGGCGGTGAGCTACGTCCGTCCCGTCGGAACGGACGCCACAATAGTGTACTGNNTGGCTCGGCCGGCTACCGCTACCGCCTGCGCTCGACGGCGGTCCGAGCCAGCTCGTCGCAACGCTCGTTTTCAGGAATCCCGGCGTGACCGGCGACCTTGACGAACACCAGGGCAGCGGGGAAGCTGGCCAACTTTCGTCGGATGCGTTCGACCAGTTCCTGGTTGGCCTTGGCCTTCCANNGACGCCGCGTTCGATGGCCACCAACTCGGCGATGTTGTTGGTGCCGACGCCCAGGTATTCGGAGATCTCATCGCGCCCCGTCCCGTCGACGATAACGACCCCGATGCCCATGGGCCCTGGGTTTCCCGAACAGGCGCCATCGGTCCAGATCTCCAGGGCCGCCGGATCGCGCTCCGGTTCGGCTCCCGCGGGTGCAGCGGTGGCGCCCCGCTTGCGCGGGGATCGAGACGCCGCGGGAATTTCGCGCGTCAGTCCACCCGCGCCCTCCGCGCCACCCGCGCCCTCGGCGGTCAGATTGGCCGGACCCGGCCGGTATGATTTGGTGTCGGTTTCGCGGTACTTCATCTCGGCGCGGCCGTCGCTGTCCAGCACGGGCTGGCCGTCCGCGCCGACGAGAACCCACACGGTATCGGTCCGAAAATTCATTTTCCGCCAGGGCATCGCGGGCCATGTTACCAGGGGGAAATCCAACCGCGNNGACGCGATTCGTGATAGAGCCATGGCATGGCCGTATCGCGCTGGCGCGCTTGCAGGGGGCTCGTCGCCGTCTTGGCGTTGGGGGTGTTGGGCGCGGGCTCGTGTCGCGGCGGCTGTTCCCGTGGCACGCCCGGGACACGGCCGGTGGGAGGGGCGCTGGCCTGGTTTCCGGCCGAAACCCAGATCGTGGTCGCCCTGGATTTCGCGCGATTGCGCACGACGCCGTTGTGGTCGCGTCTAGCCGCGCTCACGCGATCCAACCCCGATGACCAGGCCCTCATTGACGAGATCACGCGGCGGACGGGGTTCGATCCGCTGCGCCAAATTGATTCTTTGGTCGTGGCCTTTCCGGAGGAAGCGCGAAACGGAGGGGCGATGGGCCTGGTGCTGCGGGGTCATGGGCTCGACGAAGCCCGACTGGTGGCCTACGCGCGGGATCAAGCAGCCAAACAGGGTGACGATCTGTTTTCGTTTGGACGCGATGGGCGAACGTTGTGGGCGACACGGAAGCAGCCCACCGCGGCGGGCTTCTTCGCCGACGATAAGACGTTCGTGTTCGGTGCCGGCGGTTGGGCCGAGAAAATGGCCGAGCTTGGGTCCGGTGCCGGACGCGGCGCGGAGCAGAACGCCTCGCTTGTCCATCTGGTCGAGCGCGCGGGGGTGACGAACGCGGTCTGGGCCGCGGCGATTGTGCCGGCCGCCACCCGAGCCCTTCTGGCTGCTGATCCCGCGCTGGCCAGCGGAGGAGGCATCAACCGGTTGGCGTTGGGGATAGACATGACCTCCGGGTTGCATGCCCAACTGATCGCGGATCTGTCCACCCGCCAGCAGGCCGAAGCGATGGCGGCGCAAGTCACGGAGGCGATCAAGGACGCCAGGAAGAGCCCGCAAGTGTTGTTGATGGGAATGGGCCCCTATCTGGAGGGCATCCAGGCGCGGGCCATCGACGTGACCTCCGAGATCGTCATCCAGTTGACCGACGCGCAGGTTGCCGACGGTATCGAACGCCTGCGGGCATTCTTGACCCTGGCCCGCCAGGCTCCGGTTCCCGGTTTTCCTCACCCGTAAGGGCGGAGGCGAGCCGGGGCGCCCGCGCGCGGCGGGGGTTTTGCTTTGCCGCCGATTTAGGGTAGAACCGGCGCCCTTTAGGCAAGGAGATCTCGTGATGGCACTCAAGAGCCCGCTGGCGCGGGTCAAAGAAACGTTCGGCGGCAAGGACAAACTGGTGGACGCGATCGTCGCGTTGCTGGGTTCGGGTGACGAGCCCAAGGACGACATGCGGCGGCGGCTTCTGGGCGCCGCCAACAGCAAGCTGGTGCGTCTGCACGGCGTCGCCACTCAGGTCAAGGAAATCGGCGGCCGAGACAAGTTGGCCGACGCCGCCGCGCAGGAACTCGGTCGCGGCAAAGACAAGGATTATGTGGCCAAGTTGGGCACGTTCTCGTCAGGCAAGCTGGTGGATATTTTGCAAAGCGCCCGCCGCCGGAACCAGCGCAAAGGGGCCGCTCCGGCGATCGCCGCGAAGGGCGCGGCCGCCGGCAAGGTGAAGAGGGCTTCCGCCGCCGCTTCATTGGCCGCCGCCGGGCCGAAAAAGAAGTCGGGTCCAGCCAAACGCGGTTGATGGTTCTGTCGGCGCCGGTCTGAATCACCGAATAAATTGACCGGCGACACGGGGGGCCGACAATGGCTCCACTGTGCTGATTCCCGCGGTATCGAAAGCCGAGAAGAGCGGTCGCGCAACGCCGGTCGCGCGACCTGCGTTCGAACTCAAGGGGGTGATGTCTTCGCTGACCGTTCTGCGGTTGCGCACGACTGACCTCGGTTTGATCGAGCAGCAGCTGCGCGCCAAGGTGGAGGCGCTGCCACAGTTCTTCCTGGACGCTCCGGTGGTCATCGATCCCTCCGCGCTCAAGGGCGGCGGCGACGGTCTGGCCTGGGCGGGCCTGTCCACCGTGCTGCGGATGTTGCACCTGGTTCCGGTCGGAGTGACAAACGTTTCAGACGAGCACCGAGC
The DNA here is from genome assembly GCA_003161835.1 of Myxococcales bacterium. GTDB lineage: Bacteria > Myxococcota_A > Polyangia > Fen-1088 > Fen-1088 > FEN-1088. The sequence goes on from PMNO01000289.1 coordinate 3,321, forward strand.
CGCAATTTCCGTGGCCCGGTTGCCGATCATGCCGCTCGGAGCCGGCCGGGTTCGGGATCTCGAACCCGGTACGCGCGCCGGGGCGAACGCCTCCGCGGGAGCCGAGGGGCTGGCGGAAACCAGCATGGCCGCCGCTGATTTTTCCGACGAGCCCTCGCCGGCGGAGGCCGCGCAGCCGCAAACGTCGGCGCCGTCCCGGGTCCCGCACCTGTCCCCAGCCGGCAAGGCGGCCGCCCATCGCCCGCCGCTGGTGGTGCGCCAGCCGGTACGCAGTGGCCAGGTGATCTATGCCCGTCGCGGTGATCTCGTGGTTTTGGCACCAGTCAATCCGGGGGCTGAGGTCATCGCGGACGGTCACGTCCACATCTACGCCACCCTGCGGGGGCGCGCGATCGCGGGCGCCCAGGGTTTCGCCGAGGCCCGTATTTTTTGCCAGCGCATGGAGGCCGAGATCTTGTCCATTGCAGGCGCGTATCTGCTGGCGGACGACATTCCCGCTGAACGGCGCGGCCAAGCTGTTCAGGTCTTCTTGGACGAATCCGGCGAATGTCGCGTGGCGGCCCTGTGAACGTCGGCGGACCAATCGGAACGCCGGGGCGCCGCGAGCGCGAAGGAAAATCAGAAAATAATTTGTGTGCGCCGGCATTTGGGCGCTTGATGAGATGGTTCTGAAAACGGAGGAGCCAGTGTCGCAAGAGCCGCAAAACTCACAAAACTCGAAGCCCTCGAAAGTCGTCGTCGTNNGATTTCGACGTCGGGTTGCGTAACCTGGACCTCGTGTTGGGGTGCGAGCGGCGGGTTGTCTACGACTTCGTCAACGTCCTCAAAGGTGAGGCCAAGCTGAGCATCGCCCTGGTGCGCGATCGGCGGATCGATAACCTGTTTGTGTTGCCGGCCTCGCAGACCCGGGACAAGGACGCCCTCGACCCCGAAGGCGTGGGCCGTGTCATCACGGAGCTCAAGGAGATGGGCTTCGAATACATCATTTGCGATTCACCCGCGGGCATCGAAAAGGGCGCCCAGATGGCCATGTATTTCGCGGACGAGGCCATCGTGGTGGCCAATCCCGAAGTCTCATCGGTGCGTGATTCGGATCGGGTCCTCGGCCTGTTGGCCGCCAAGACCAGTCGCGCCGAGGTCGGCGGAACGCCGATCAAGACGCACTTGCTNNCTGCTCGGCGTGATTCCGGAATCCACTGTCGTGTTGCAGTCTTCCAACAAAGGTACGCCCGCGATCTTGGATGATCTCACGGACGTGGCGCAGGCTTATCTGGACGTTGTGTCCCGGTTCCTGGGCGAGGAGAGGCAACATCGTTTCATCGAGGAAGAGAAGCGCGGATTCTTGCGCCGCATCTTTGGTTAAGCGCGAGGAAAACACCGAGCCGCAGAGGTCACGATGGCGTTCCTGAGCTATTTCCGCCGAGCCCCCAAAACCGCCTCACTGGCAAAAGACCGCCTGTCGGTCATCGTGGCGCGCGAACGCGCCACGACCCGAGGGGGCCCCGACTACTTGCCTCAGCTGCAGCAGGAATTGCTGGCGGTGCTGGCCAAGTACGAGAACATCGATCTGCAACACGTCTCCGTGAACCTGGACCGAACCGGCTCGGTCGAAGTGCTGGAGCTGAACATCGTCCTGCAGGATCCCGGCAAGCCGGTCACGATCGCCGCTGCTCAGAAGCTCATGGCCTGACGGGGCCTCCGCCTGTCAGCGCAATCCGAACGACTCGGGCAATAGCGCACCCAGGCGGCGATCGGTGGCGGTTCCCGTCGGCGGAGCCAAGACGACCAGCGTGTGCGCGTCACCAAACTCCGCCAAGACCTGGCGACAGGCACCACAGGGCGTCGCGGGTGGTCTGGTTGGGGACGCCACCGCGATCGCGCGAATGTGCTTCGCTCCGGCGCCGATCGCCGCCGCGATGGCGTTGCGTTCCGCGCAGACCGTCAGACCATAGGACGCGTTCTCCACATTGCACCCGGTGTGCACGCGATCGCTTTCGTCCCACACCGCCGCGCCGACTCGAAAGCGTGAGTACGGTGCATGGGCGTTCCTGCGGACGGCGCGGGCCGCCGCAATCAACGCCCGCCGGACGGAGGCGTCGATCCGGCTCTGCCTCGCGGTGAACGCGGGCTGCGCGTTCACGGTTCGCCCCGGCCCACCGGCAGGCGCCGGATGACTTCGAACACCAGGCGCCCCAGCGCATCCGCCGCCGCGTTCGCGGCTCTGGTCACGTCCTCGTGCCGCAGGGCCTGATCGACGACGCCCGCCGCGTGGTTCGCCACAATCGAGAAACCCAGGACCGCCATGCCCGCGTGCCGCGCCGTGATCACCTCGTGAACCGTGGACATGCCCACGAGACCAGCCCCGAGCGCACGCAGCATGCGGACCTCGGCCGGGGTCTCGTACGACGGTCCCGCCATTCCCGCATAGACCGCCGCGCGCAACGGATAGCCCAGGATTTCGCCGGCCGCCGCTCCGGCGATGTCTCGCAAGGCGGGCGCATATGCCGCGGTCATATCCACGAACCTGGGACCGATGCGTTCGTCATTCGGTCCCGACAGGGGAGACGCGCCGGTGAGGTTCAGGTGATCCGAGATGGCCACGATCTCGCCCGGGTGCATTCCCGGGTCGATCCCGCCCGAGGCGTTCGTGACGATGAGCGTGCGGGCGCCGAGCGCCGCCGCCACGCGCACGCCGAAGCCCACTTCGCCCGCGTCGTAGCCCTCGTAGCCGTGAACCCGTCCGCAGAGGATCAGCACCTTGTGTGCGCCCACGCGTCCCACCACGACGCGACCGGGATGCCCCGCCACCGTCGTCCTCGGAAATTCCGGGAGGGTCGCGTATGTCGCCTGCCGCGCGTCCTGCATGCCGTCGGCGATGGTGGAAAGGCCGGACCCCAAGATCAGCGCCACGTCGGTGCCGTCGGCGTCCAGGCGTTCGGAGAGCGCCGCCGCGCCCGCGCGTACGCGATCCACAAATGTATTGGATGGTCTCATGGCTCGTTCATTTCCGTTTCCAAGGAGGAGGCCTCGCGCAGAAAACCGACGACGGCATCGTTGAATGCCGTGGAAGATTCCAGGTTGGACAGATGGCCAGCGCGGGCGATCTCGACGAAGCGCGCGCCGGAAATCGCGTCGGCCATGGCGCGCATCTCGCCGGGTGGCGTCACTCGATCGGCGGTCCCGGCGAGCACCAGGGTGGGGCAGGCAATCTCCGGCAGTTCAGCCGTGCGGCTGGGCCTGTCCCGCAATGCCCCGAGCGCGGCCACCAGCGTGTGCGCGCGCCTTTCCGCCAAAGACAGGACGCGCGCCAGGTCACGAGGGGCCGCGTCGGTGGCCAAGAGGCGTGGCAACGACTGTTGAAGATACGCCTCGACGCCTTGATCCTGAATCGCGCGCAGGGCGTCGGCGCGTCCCTGGAAGGCGGCGGGGCTGTCGGCATCCGCGCGCGTGTCGGCCAGAACCAGCGCCCAGAGCCGCGCTGGAAACCGGCGGGCATAGGCCAGGGCCACGTAGCCCCCCATCGACAAGCCGATCAGGGCCACGGTGCTCATCCCCAACCTATCCCGCAGCCCGTCCA
>PMNO01000103.1 GCA_003161835.1 Myxococcales bacterium
TGTTGTTGGGGCAGGAACGCGCCGCCGTTTCGGTCGTGCGGGATTCGGGCTCCCTGACCATCGCGGCGGACTATGTCTCGGGATTGAACTTCGTGGAGATGCTGGGCCTGGGAGGGGGCATGCCCACGCGGGTGACTGTTCCCGACGCGCGCCTGGCCGAGGTGATGGGAAAACTGGCGGACGCGCTAGCCGCGCGCGGGCCGCGAGGTTAACGTTTGCCGATGACACGGCGATTGCGGTCCGCGACAGTCCCTTCCGGTAGCCGACGCCGGGCGGAGGTGCCGTCACCGTCCTCGCCGCCCGAATCCGCCCCGCGAGACATCGCCTCGGACATCGTCTCACCGACGCCCGCGCCGTCGCCAGCGCACATGAAACTCGCTGATCAAGTCTTGTCGGCCGCGGCGGGCCTGGGCAAGGGCTTGGCCTCCGAGGGACCCTTACCCACCCGACAGGAGATCCGCCTCCTGGTCGAAGAGTTGGTGGAGGTCGTGTTTCCTGAGTCACACCGGCTGGGCACGGCTGCCGGCGATCTGCGCGAGCACCTCGCCGCCACCATCTCCGATTTGGAGGCCCGCTTGCAAGCCGCCATCTTCCTGGGGCTGCACCGGCGGTGCCGGCAAGGCTCGACCACCGCGGCGGCGGATACCTGCCGTCGGCGCGCGCGCGGGATCACCGACCGGCTGCTGCGGGCGCTCCCCGAGATCCGCGCCGAGCTGGCGCGCGATGTCTTGGCCGCGTTCGAGTCCGACCCCGCCGCCAGCGGCATCGATGAAATCGTCGCCTGCTATCCCGGGCTCTACGCGATCGCCATCTATCGCGCGGCCCACCGCTTGCGTCTGGACGGCGCCGAGGTCGTACCGCGCATGCTGACCGAGCACGCCCATTCGCGCACGGGCATCGACATCAATCCGGGCGCCACCGTCGGCAAGTCTTTCTTCATCGATCACGGCACCGGCATCGTGGTCGGTGAAACCACCATCATCGGCAACCGCGTCCGCATCTATCAGGGCGTGACGTTGGGCGCGTTGTCGGTCCGCGATCGTGGCCGCACCGACCGGCCCAATCCGAAGAAGCGCCACCCGACCATCGAAGACGACGTCATCATCTACGCGAATGCCACGATCCTGGGAGGCAACACGGTGATTGGTCGCGGGGCGGTCGTGGGGGGCAACGCCTGGATCACCTACTCGGTCCCCCCGGGGATTCGCGTGGGCGTGGGCACCTGATGCCGCGGCCCCTGCCCAGGCCCGGGTGTCGGCGGTTGCTTCTTTCGGATCCGCGATCGTGACGGTGTCCGCGCGTTGCCAGAACCTTCTGCGCGACGTGTCGGCCGAGATCCTCGACGCGCAACGACCCCTCCGGGTGTTGCGGTCACTGACCTGGGACGTNNTACAACGTGGCCTTGGCCGAAGTGACGCGCTCCTGGGAACGCTTTCGCGACTTGAAGACCCGGGTGCCTGGGGACAATGGCATCGAGCGATTCTTGCGCGACACGTGTGAGTCGTTCGCAACCGCGGCCCGGATGCTGCTGGCGGTCGGCACAAAGGACTTCTATTTTCAGTCGGCCGAGCTCTACGGCCGCCCCCAGAGCCTGTCCGCGGATCGCAAGACCACGAACCTGGATCTGGCGCGACACTTCGCGCGGGTCGTCGATGGTCAGGTGGGCGATGCGCGATTGCCCAGTCCCATGGACGACGAGGTGTTGTCCGCCGAGGACGTCGCCCCCGAATTGCAGCGCCGTTTTGCCGAATCGTTCCCGGATCGGGTCATTCGCGTGGAGATCGTGGACGACATCGCCAGCAAGGTCACCGCCCGGATTGATCTGGTTCAGGTCAAGCGGGGCGCCCGCTTTTCGCGCCGGGATTTGTTGCAACTGGAACACCACGAGGGCCACGTGCACCTGGCCACGGCTCTGAATGGGCGCGCCCAACCCCTGATGCCGTTTGTCGGGTATCCCTCGCCTCGGACGACAGGCACCCAGGAAGGTCTGGCGGTGCTCACCGAGTTCTTGACCCAATCCACGGGCGTCGAGCGTTTGCGGCGTCTGGCGGATCGGGCGATCGCCATCAAGATGGCCGAGGACGGCGCGAACTTCGTGGACCTCTTTCGATTCTTGCGCGCGGGTGGCTATGACGAGGCGAATGCCTTCGATTCAGCTCGGCGCGTGTGTCGGGGTGGACTCGTGGAGGGCGGGGCACCGTTCACCAAGGACGTCTGCTACCTGGATGGTCTGCTGCGCGTCACGAACTTCCTGCGGGTCGCCCTGGTCAACCGCCACGTCGACTACGTGCGGCTGTTCTTCGCGGGCAAGATCGACACCACGGACGTGCCCTTGTTTGGGCGGCTACGCCAGGAGGGCCTGGTCATCGAGCCGCGCTATGTTCCGGCGTGGGCCCGGGATCTGTCGTATTTGACGGCGTTCATGAGCTACGCGGCCTTCCTGGGCGAAATCGATCTGTCCGAGGATCGGCGGCGCTACGACGACATGATCGCCCACGCCGAGGGCGATATGAGCTGAGGCGACCTGCCGCGTGGCCGCACGAACGACGCGACGAATCGCCGAGGTGTTCCAAGGTCAGGCCTTGGCGTTCGCTTCTTGCTCCGGCACCACGTCCGGCACCACCGCAGGCGGCCCCGTGAATTCCAGCACCGGACTGGTCCGGCGCAGCAGCCAAAAGCCCAGGGCGAACGTCCCGATGCAGGCCCACTGCGCGGGCGTCAGATGGGCGTAGCGCTGGTCGGGGCGGGCGACGTCTGTGGCGCGCACGAAATCCAGGCCGAACCGGACCGGCGCATAGAGAAACGCGAACAATCCGATCAGTCGGCCGGCCGGACGCGGGCGGCGGGCGTAGCGGTGCAAGATGATTGTCAACACGACTGTGAACAGGAATTCGTACAGCCCGAGATCATGGCGCGGACCGTCTGGATACCTCACCGCCAGGAAAAAGTTCGTGTGCAATCCCGGGTGATCGTGGGCCGTGGTGCACCCGAGGCGCCCGAAGATCCATCCGACGGACAAGCCCAACGCGACCGCGTCGGCGTACGGCAAGGTGGGGATGTTTTCCTTGCGTGACAGATACAGGTAGGTGATCGCTGCGCCCAGAAAGCCACCGAAGGACGACAAACCGGCCCACAGGTTCAGCAAGACCCAAGGGTTCTTCTTGATGTTCTCGGGAAAGTAGAAAACCACCGAGACCAGGTGCGCCATGATGAAACCGCCGATGACCATGCGCGCGTTGAGATAGCGAACGTCGCGCGGATCGAGGCCGCGTTTGGCGCCCTCGCGCACGGTGATGCGATCGCCCACCACCACGCCCAGCGCCACCAGCACGCCGAACATGTGAATCTGCCAGCCGAAGATCTCGAAGAGCGTGAAGTCGATGTAGGGGATCATGCCGATCGCCTAGCCAACCGCCGCCCGCCGCGCGGCCAATTCGCGGACGATGTCGCGCTGTCCGTCGGCGTGATAGCTGGACCGGACCATCGGTCCCGATTCGACGTGCGGGAACCCCATGGCCAGTGCCTCGGCGCGCAGGGCGGCGAATTCCTCCGGGGTGGCGAAACGCGCGACCTCCAGATGGGCGGCCGAAGGGCGCAGATACTGCCCCAGCGTCAGGATGTCGACGCCGATGTCGCGCAGCTCGCGCATGACCTGCCGGACCTCGTCGAGCCGTTCTCCCAGGCCCAGCATCAGACCGGTTTTGATGATCGCGCCCCGGGATTTCGCGTGGCGCAAGATGGCGTACGAGCGCGCGTAGCTGGCCTGGACCCGCACCTGGCGCGACAGGCGCGGNNACGGTCTCCAGGTTGTGCGCGAATACGTCGGGCGCCGCGGCCAGCACCACGTCGACGGCGCCCGTATCGCCCTTGAAATCACCGGTCAGGACCTCCAGCACCAAATCGGGCGCCGCCGTCTTTACCGCGCGGATGGTCGCCGCCCAGTGCGCGGCTCCCCCGTCGGGCAGATCGTCGCGGTCGACGCAGGTGATGACCGTGTGGCGCAGATTCAGCTCGGCCAAGATCGTCGCCACCCGGCGCGGCTCGTCGTCGTCCGGCGGCAACGGTCGCCCCGTCGGCACGTCGCAGAATTGACAGGAGCGCGTGCAGATTCCGCCCAGGATCATGATGGTCAGCGACCGTCGATTCCAGCACTCGCCGATGTTCGGACACGACGCGCTCTCGCAGACCGTGTGCAATCCCAGTTCCGCGACACGCTTGCGCAGATCGAAGAAAACCTCGCCGCCCGGCATCTTGGCCCGTATCCAGGCCGGCTTGGGCGGCAGTTTGGGGCGCGGCTGCCCGACGTCGCTCGGCCGGCCACCCGGTTCCACCGAACTCCCCGCCTGGTCATCCAGGATGCGGAGCTTGCGCGAACGAGTCTCGACGATGCGTTCTGACATGGGTCTGGTCGGCACTATATCGCGCCGGCAGCCCTTCGGCCCGTCGCCTCACCACGGCCTGACTACAGGTGGAATCCTTCGCCCAGCGCCTCGGCGGTGGCTTCCAATATGGCCTCGGACAAAGTGGGGTGCGGATGGACCGCGCTCAGAATGTCGTGCGCCGTCGCCTCGGAGGTCATGGCCAGCGACATCTCGGCTACCAGATCGGTCACACCGTGACCGATAGCGTGTACGCCGACGATTTCACCGCGTGCCTTGTTGATGACGACCTTGACGAAGCCTTCGGTGTGCCCGGCGCCGAGCGCCTTGCCGTTGACGGAGAAGGGGAACCTGCCCACGCTGATGTCCATGCCCGCTTCGCGCGCCTGGGCCTCCGTCTTTCCGATCGACGCGATCTCAGGGTCGCAGTATGTGCAGCCGGGAATTGCGTCATAGTTGACCAAGGGCGGCTTCTTTCCCGCCATCCATTCCACGCAGCGGGCCCCTTCCTGCATCGCCACGTGAGCCAGCAGGGGCGGCCCCGCGCAATCACCCACGGCCCAGATCCCGGGGCTGGTGGTCAGGTAGTTGTCGTCCACCTGGATGAATCCTCGATCCAGCTTGACGCCCATCCCCTCGAGGCCGATTCCCTCGATGTTGGCCTGGACACCGACGGCCAACAACACCCGCTCAGTGGTGATTTGCCCGTCTTTGCCGTCAGGGGTCGTGTACGACGTCGTGACGGTCTTACCGCTGACTTTCACGCCCGTGGTCTTGGTCCCGGTCAGAACCTTGATGCCCTTCTTTTGGAAGCTGCGCGCCAGTTGCTTGGACACCTCTTCGTCCTCGATAGGCACCAGGCGCGGCATGAACTCGATGATCGTGACCTCGATGCCGAAGGCGTTCCAGAAGTCCGCGAACTCGACCCCGATCGCGCCGGCGCCGATGACGACGACCGACTTGGGCGGCTCCGGCAACACCATCGCGTCCCGGTAGGTGATGACCCGATCGCCATCGGCTTCGATGCCCGGCAGGAACTTCGCACGCGCGCCCGTCGCGATGATGATGCGCGGCGCCTCCAGCTTTTGAACCCCGGTGGGGGTGGTCACTTCCACCTTGCCCCGTCCTGTGAGCGAGCCCGTGCCCTTGATGTGCGTGACCCCGTACTTCTTGAAAAGGTGAGCGATCCCGCTCGACAGCTTCTCGGCGACGCCGCGGCTGCGCGCGATCACCTTNNACCTTGCTCCAGTCGAATCCGATTTCGCCTTTGACGGTGACACCGAAATCGGCGGCGTGTTGGACCGTCCGCATCGCGTCCGCCGACTTGAGTAAGGCCTTGGTGGGGATACAGCCCCAGTTCAAGCAGATGCCGCCGGTGCGTTCGCGCTCGACGCAAGCCACTTTGAATCCCAGCTGGGCGCCGCGAATCGCCGCCGGATACCCGCCGGGACCCGCCCCGACCACGATGAGGTCGAACTTATCAGCCATCAGAACGCTAGCGTAATCGGTCGTTCCAAGATCGCCACAATGGCCTGCAACAGCCGGGCGCCGACAGCGCCGTCCACCACCCGGTGATCGCAGGAAATCGTCAAGGACATACGCTGGCCGATCACAATCTTGTCACCCTTGACGACGGGCTCCTTGCGGACCTTACCCACGGCCAAGATGGCCGCCTCGGGCGGGTTGATGATGGCCTCGAAGTGAGTGATGCCCAGCATGCCCAGGTTAGACACCGAAAACGTGGCCCCGGTCATCTCTTCCGGCCGTAGCTTGCGATCGCGGGCCCGGAGCGCCAACTCGCGCGCATCGTTTGCAATCTGACCCAAGGTCTTCTTGTCCGCGTCGCGGATCACCGGGGTCACGAGGCCGTCTTCGATGGCCACGGCCATCCCGATGTCGACCCGGGCGTGCTGCGTGATGGCGTCCGGCCCAAAAGAGGCGTTGGCCTCCGGCACCTTCCTCAGGGCCTGAGCGGCCGCCTTCAGGACCAGATCGTTGACGGACAGCTTGGTCCCATGAACCTGACTGACCTGTTCGCGGAACTCCATGGCGGCATCCATGTCGGCCTCGGCCGTCAGGTAGAAATGGGGGATGGTCGTTTTTGATTCGACCAGCCGGCGTGCGATCGTCTTGCGCATCAACGATAGCGGCTTCTCCGTATCGCCCGTGGGGACCGCGGGGGCAGGGCGGCTTTCGTTGCGTCGATCGGGTATCAGCTGAGCGGGCAGGGGAGCCGGGGCGCCCGGCGATGCGCTCGTCTGCGGCGCCTCTTCGGCCGCATGCCAGTCGACCGCCGCGGGCGCCGCCGCAGGGGCGGCTACTGGTGCGGTTGCCGCCGCCTTGACGTCGCGCTCGACGATGCGTCCGCCCGGTCCACTACCGGCAACGGAGCGCAGATCGACCCCCAGGTCGGTGGCCAGGCGGCGGGCCAACGGCGACGCCAGGA
>PMNO01000508.1:0-5008 GCA_003161835.1 Myxococcales bacterium
GTCTCCGCGGTCATCACCATCAACCGCGGGCCCGCGGTCGCCACGTGTAGGACGCGCGTGCTGTCGGGATCGGTGTGGACATCCGCGACGGTGGGATCGTAGGTGGCGGCGTCAGCGGTCTTCACGAACAGCTTGACGTACCAGCCGCTGGGCTGGCGAATGGTCGTGCACCCGGCGGACACCATCTTCGTTTCCACGACGGTGTTGACCCAAGCCAGCTGCTCGGCGGTGAAAGCCTGGCCGGCGAGTTGCCGCTCGGCCATGTCTTTCAGCCGACCGGCCACCGCGCCGAGTTCGGTGAAATGGGCGGCCGCGGGGCCCTGGGCCGCCGTGGGCAGCGCCGCCAGGATCTCCATGCCCTTGGTGGCGTACCTGACCAGCGCCGCCCACAGCTCGGGGTAGGGATCCACGTACGCATCGGGAAACTCGCAGACAGGCACGGAGGTATACGACTGCTTGGCGTAAAGGAGGGTATCGTGGCGCAGCTCGGCCCACGAAGCGAGCTGGGTGTTCAGAACGCGCCTCGCCCAAGGTTCCGACCGCGCGACCGCCGGCGGTACTCCGGTTGCGGCGGCGAGATCCGACGCGGGCGACATGGCGCGCAGCGAGCCTAGCCACGCGTGGTAGAGGCTCCCATTCCAGAATGACGGCTCGTGCGCGTCGACCAGCAGCCGCGCGTCGTGGAGCGCGCGCGGATAGTTCGTATGCGCGGCGAGGTCGGAGCGGAGCAGGGGAGCGGCATGCGTGTTTCCGAGCGCCGCGAAGGCCACATCGAGGGGATCGGGCATCATCCGGCGATCGTCGTTGGGGCCGGGAAGAACGCGGTCAAAGACCACATCGGAGAACACCGCCGAATCGATGACGTATCGTTGCCCGAAGAACAGGAAGGTCCGATCCAACGGGAGGTGGTCGCCGCTCGGGCTCACGAACAGAATCTGGCTGGCGATGCGCTGGATGCCGAGCTTGGCGTCGATGATGCCCTGGGCCAGTTCCTGATCCGAATGATTCTCGAGATCGAGGAGCGTCGCGTCCCCGAGCGCCGCCCGCAAAAGCTCGAAATCGCGCACCGTCATGTTGTCCGATTCGCCGACGAAGCCCGCCAGGACGCCATCGATGCTTTGCCACGCGGCCAGCGCCGAGCTGTCGAGGAGCAGCCGCATGAGGAGCGCGCCGTCGAACTGGCGCCGCGAGAAGGTCGGGCCGCCGGCCTCCGTGATCAGGCGCAGGTCGGTGCGCCCGAGCCAGATCATGCATCGAAAGTACGCCTCGAAGGTGGGGTCACCCGCGTAGTGCCCCCGAGGGGTGAACTGCGACCAATCGACCACCCGCTTGGTTCCGAACAGCGAAGTCGCGTCGTTAAGGTCGGTGATCTGGGCCCTGGCCTTCGCCAACAACTGGTCGGCCTCGGCCGAGGAGGCGCCGGCCATCGGGAGCACCGGGGCGGCCATCGCGTCCTCGGGCGTTTGCAGGAGGCGCCGCGCTACCGTCAAGAACAGATCCACGTCCTTGCGAGCCACCGAAAGGCGGGCATCGCTTTGCGTCGCCAGCGCCGCGTGCATCTTGGCGAGGAGCTGTCCGAGCTCGGAAATCAAGTGGCCTTCGACCTGCATCAGGATCGCGTCATATGACCTGTGCACAGCGTGGAGAATCGAATCGGCCGAGATGAACACGGGCAAGTGATCGGCGTAGATGGACTCGTAGCCATTAAAAAATGTTGGGAAGGTCTGTCTTGCCGAGATGACGAACCCGTTGCTGGCCAGCTTGGCCATCTCGCCGTCGTTCAGCTTCGAGGCGGAGGCCTGAAGGGTGGTGATGTTCTCGGCCTGCAGCGGATCGTAGCCCAGCGCGGCGGCGTAGGTGGGTTTGTAGGCCGCCAGGAACGCATCCGCCCCGCCGGGGGCGGTCGACGAGAGTTGGGCGCGCGTCTCGGCCAAGGCGGCGACGACGCTTGGGGGGGGAGTGAGGCTCACGGGTGACGCTGCATCGTCGACGAAGGTTGCGGCGTCTGGCTTCGCTGCGTTGCCCGGGGCGGGTGTCGAGCCGCAACCAACGGCGCAACAAGCGAGCATCGCGGCGAGGAGCGCGTGGCGACGCAGGCCCTCGCTGCCAGGGAAGCGGAGCTGACCAAGGGCCAGGCAAAATTCACGTCGTCGCGTCATCTGGGAATGGTACGCGACGTGGCCATGACGATCGAACGGGGCAAACCACTCTGCCGCCCCCGCAAGCTGCGCACGCCGCTCAGTACCGGAGCTCCACGCCCCCCCAGGCTCCGAGCGGCGCGCCAGGGCCGACGAAGCGCCTGCTATCGTAGGCGGCCCCCAGCACGTCGGTCGCGTCGCCGAGGACGCCGAAGGTCGCGTAGTGCGCGTTGAAGAGGTTGTTGGCCAGGGCGAAGATCGAGACCGGCCGCGCGATCTGATAGGCCACCCGCAGGTTGACCACCACGTAACCGGGGAGTGGGGCCAGGAGATTCGCCTCGTCGCCGCGGAAGTACTGGTTGCCGTTCGCCACCACATTCACGCCCGCCGATAGCCCGAAGGCCGTTACCACGCTCACGGCGACCTTGCCGATGTACTTCGGCACGCTCGGGATGCGCGCGCCCGCGGGAACGTCGATCGAGCCGTTGACGGCGCCCGGGTGCGTCGCGCTCAGCGCCGTGAACGGCGTCTCGAAGGTCGCGTCGAGCAGAGTGTAGGAGAGCGCCCATTCGAGCCGTGACCGCTCGCCGAGCCTCTGCCGACCCTTGAGGCTCGCTTCCACACCCTGCCGCCGCGTCTCGCCGACGTTCGAGAAGTAGCCCTGATTGGCCACCCGGCCCGAGCTGATGAAGAGGATGTCGTCCGAGTTGGTGGTGCGGAACGCCGTGAGATCGTAGTCGAGCAGGAGGCCGTCTTGCCGGTAGACGCCGCGGACGCCGGCCTCGAAGGTGCGCGCGCGCACCTGATTGAGGGGCGGATCGGCGACGAAGGCGTTGGGTAGCCGACAGGGGTCGGTCGGGCTCGCGCACGTCAGCTCGACCGCCGTCGGCGCGCGGCTCGATTCGCCGTAGTTGACGTAACCGCCGAGCCACGGGCGCGGCTGGTAGCTGAGGCCCGCGGCGGGGTTGAAGCGGTGAAAGCTGTGATCTCCCGAGAGCTCGTCCCCGAGCTGATCCGCGAGGGACAACGTCGAGAGGTTGAACCGACCCGACAGGACGAGGAACAGGTCCTGGCGCAGCGCGAAGGTGTCGCTCGCGTAGAGGCCGAGATCATTCACGACGCTGTCGACCGCGATGGGCGCGGTGGGATCGAGGAACCCCGCGTCGGCGGTCACGCGATTGGAATCGAGGCTCCCGACCGTTGTCTGCGATCGGAACCGCACCCGGCTCTGGGCCGCTTGCGTTCCAACGAAGAGGTGGTTCTCCCGCTCGGCCAGGGGCGCGTCGACGGCAACCTGCCCGGAGGCGCCGGTGCTCGTCTGGCGCGTGTCGGTGCGATTCAGCGCTCCGTCGTACGCGTCCGAGAACGGGACCTGCGCACCCGCCCTGTCGAGGACGGGCGTTTGCATACCGCTGTCATCCGCGGAGCAGAGCACGCCCGGCGCGGAGGTGCACGCCGCCCAGTCGCGCTGGTCGCCGTTGACCGAACGCGTGCGATTCGTGCGCACGTACGCCGTGCCGGACACGCGCACGCGTGGCGCGAGCGGGCGCTCGCCCCGCAAGGTGGCCATGAAGCTCTGATTCTCGGTCCGGTCCGGCGCCGTGAAGATCGCGCTCCGATCCAGGGCGAGCTGCTGCTCGGGCAATGCGCCGTTTCCGGTGAGGCGCGTGTTCGCGCTGATGAGGGTCAGATCCGCGGTCGCACCGGCGTTCTGGTACGCGGCCGACAGGAAGGCGTGCTCCGCCCGCGTCGGGGAGAGGTCGCGCCAGCCGTCCTCATCGAAGAGCTGGGCCGCCGCGAACACGCCGAACTTGTCGCCGTGCGCGCCCCCGTCGACGCGCGCCAGCTTCCGGTTCCACGAACCGGTGAGCAAGCTTCCCTCCACGCCGGGGTCCGAAAAGCCGTTCTTCGTCTCGAGCGAGAGCGCCCCACCGAGCGTGTTGAGGCCGAAGATCGGGTTCGACCCAGGGATGAGGTTGACCGAGCGGATGGCGCCCGTGGGGACGAGATCCCAGTTGATGGTGTCGCCGAATGGCTCGTTGAGGCGCACGCCGTCGAGGTACATCGACAAGCCTTGAGGAGTACCGAGGAGCGGTGACGCCGCGAATCCCCGATATTGAAGGTCCGGCTGCAGCGGATTCCCCTGGACGCTGTTGCTGCTGACGCTGCCCACGGCCTCGTCCATGAAGGTCGAGAGATCGAGGCTGTGATGATCCGAGAGGTCCTTGGCGGTGACGCTCTGGACGTTCGCCGGGACGTGGTCCCGTGGCAGGCGAGAGCCATGGAGCGGAGTCGTCGCCGTCACGACGGATTGGTACACGGGCGCCGGCTCCTCGGCGGCAGACGCCCGCGCCAGCAAGAGCGAGAGCCCGACACCCATCGGAACGAGCTTCGAGGCGAACACGAACGCAAGGACAACGTGCCCTCACACATCCGTCAATCATCAATCGCAACAATCGTATTACGACAATTGTCGTAATANNGCGATCGTCGGCACGGAGTGGATCGATGAGGCGGTGCACTCGAGCCGCGAGCGCTTCGGGGCCCGTCAGGCCGACGAGCGCGGGCGCGAGCGTGGGGGGCGTCCGCGTCCGCATCGTCCTCGCGACGGCGACCACGGCCGCGGCCAGGTCCACGCCGTGGGTGCCGCCNNNNACGCGGGCCTCTTCGTCGCGAGCGAACTCCAGTGACGCCAGCCATCGATCGAGTCGGCGCCGAGCGCTCGGGTTTGGCCACTGAAGGTCCGTCGCGATCTGCGCCAACCAGATCCGGAGCGGATCGAGGTGTCGCACGTGCGCCTGTTCGTGGGCCAGTGCCGCGGCGAAGGCCTCCGGATCGAGAACGCCGTGCAATCGGTCCGCGATCACGAC
>PMNO01000508.1:5015-5984 GCA_003161835.1 Myxococcales bacterium
GGCATCCACAGGCGGCGCCACGCCTGTCGCTCGAGCGCGCGACCGCTGACCTCTGGCCTGTCCGGCTCGTCGCGTGAAGCGGCAACCCAGCTCGCGAGCCAGGCACCAGCGCCGCAAACGACGAGTGCCATCGTTGCCAGGACGGCGTCACGGTTCACTGCGTGACCTCCTCAGCGCCATGATCGTGCGGCTCAACTCGTCGAGCAAATCGGGATCGATCTCCTCGATCACCTCGACGAGCGTCGCGAGCGCGGGCCGCGGCTCCTCTGCCAACACGCTCCAGAGCGTCCGAGTCAGACGCGCCCGATCTATTTCATTGCGGTTCGCCGACGCCCGATAGCGAAAGACCTTCCCTTCCTTCGTCCGCTCCACGAGTCCCTTGGCCTGCAACCGGTCGAGCACGCGAGCCGTCGTCGTGTAGACGAGGCCGAGCGGGGCGCCCACGCGCTCATGAAGCTCCCTGCCGGTGATCGCCCCTCCCTCCCAGACGGCAACGAGCACCGCGTACTCGAGCTTGCCACCGGGGAGGGGACGATCGCGACTCACGCCCCGACGATACATCGCTTGCCGGGCAAGCAAACCCGAATCTCCGTCAGAATCCGGAAATGCCGCCGAGGGTCGAACCTCAAAGGGTGCGGGCGAAGACCGGGGCGTGGCGCCACTCCCCGCCGCCTATCCGATGACAGCCGCGAGAGCCTGACGGAGGGCTTTCTGATCGTCGGCGACGAGTACGCCCAACTGGCGAATGACGAGAGTGGCTTCAATCGTGGTGATGAGCGGCTTGATCACCGAAGGCTTGAGCAGTCCCGCCGCCTGCCACTGGACAACGGCTACCTCCCCGACTCTCGGAGCCGGCCGCATCTGGCTCGTGATGGCCATGACAATGAGATCCGGCCGCTCGCCATTGTATCGCTCGGAGCTGACGACCACCGCTGGGCGCCTCTTGATCGTCGTCTGGTCCGTGAAAGG
>PMNO01000452.1:0-18400 GCA_003161835.1 Myxococcales bacterium
TTGGCTTCGGCCACCTTCATTCCCAGATCGGCAACATCCTTGTTGTGGGCGGCGGCATTCGCCTGGTTTTCGTCGTGAGAGGCTTTGGCGCCTTCTTGCTCGGCGACGGTCTTCTCGAGTTCTACCTGGGCTTGTTCCTTTTCTTGGTGGGCGCTTTCGAACTCCCGATCCAGGGCCTCCAGTTGGCGATTGGCGGTGCGCCTCTCGCCCTCCGCGATCTCGCCTTCCCGGCGGGCGTCGAACACGCCTTGCCGCTCTCCGGCCGGAACCTGATCCAGCGTGGCGTCGTCGATCGTGTACTTCAATCCGCCGCCACAGGCTCCCCCGCTCAGGCCGACCGCCGCGGCGACGATCGAGGTGAGCCACGGCCGGGGCGCAGGAGCAGGCGCGCGCTTCATCACGAACTTCCCCCGGGCCCGGCGCCCCTGGCCGTGGAGGCCACGGCCAAGGGAATGACGCCGTTGTCGAGTTCAGAAAACCAGCCGAAAAATTCCCGCAACTTGTCCTTACGATCGTCGTCCAGGTAGTCAAAGTTCGTGCCGCGATCGATGATCTCCCAGAATTCCTTGGATCTGATCGACAACATTTCGTCGCGAATCGAGCGCAGGCGGTCGGTGCTTTCCAGGGTCATGTCGTCATAGATTTGGCGGGCGCGCGGAACCGCCCCCGCCAGGAGATAGTAGGCCGCCAGTTTTGCTTGCGCCTTGCGCACGCCCCGCAAACCCTTCTCCTGAGCGGGATTTTCAGCTTCCTTGTCGATGTCCAGCAAGGTCGCGAGCAATTGGTCGTGGACCGGCGATTTCGTGATGCTCGCCATTTCACACAGAGCCCCGAGATCGTACGCGGCGGTCTCGGCCACGAAGCCGAGTCCCATTCCGTTCGCCAGCTGGGCATAGTACCGAAAATACCAGCCGACCTCGGAGAGCTGCGCGTTGGCTCGCTCGTCCGCCGCCCGCATCATGGCTTCCGCCAGCTGGCGATACTGGTTGAGCAGATTGTAGGCAGTTCCGACGTCCCGGGCGTTGAGCGCGGCTCGTAGGTAGGTGTTCATGAACCGCACCGCCAGCGTCAAGACCGCATGGTCCTTCGCGGCCAGCGCCGCCTCGGCGACGTACCGGGTTTCGATGGCGACCACGTGAGCCATCTGCGGCATCTCCTTCAAGGCTTCGCCGAACACACCTTGCATCTGGCGGAGGCCCTTCCACTCCAGCCAGATTCCGGCGGACGCGAGGTCGGTCACCGACTGGGGCGCCAGGGCGACCATGTCGGGATCTGCCCGCAGACCCAGACCGACGGCGAACCAGGCCGCGCCCAGCTGCGATTTCTTGGGCAAGTACTGAACGATCACCCGGCGCAGTGCCGCGATGGCGTCGGACGCGATGACCTTGTCCTTCTGCGCGATCGCGTTGACCGCCACGTCGGCCAGCTGATCCATGCTGGTGACGGTGTGGCTCTGGCGGGCCTCAACGTTCGCGTCCGACCGGCGTCCCTGTCCAAGCGCGTTGAGCAAGGTCTGCCTGCCGATGCGCGCGATCACCTTCTCCGGATCGAGAAAATCGAACACGTACGCGAAGTAGGGAATCAGCGCCAGGAGACTGGCGGTGACCATTGCCACCGTGACGACGATGCTCACGAGGGGAACGTAATCGCGCGCGACGGACAAGCTGACCCACACCGCGTCGATGCAGGCGATCACGAAGAATCCCATCACCGCCAGATTCGTTCGATCGCGGAAGAACATGTCCGCGACGCGGGACGTGTACCGGGTGGCGGCCAGCTGAACCACAATGGAAACCACCGTGATGGCGATGCCCAGGACCGCCGCGATGATCTGGGCCAGGTTTCCGAGCGCGTTCTGTAAAGTGTCCGGATCGAAATCGAGCAATCGCCCGAGGGGCCCGAGCGCGCCGGCCCGGGGCGCGGCCGCGTGAAGGCCGTAGAAGTCGACCAGCCAGAAAGTTCCGAACAGCAGCACGGCGATGCCAGCGGGCAAAGCCAGGGTTCCCAGCAACGCTCGTCTCCAGCGGTTCCGCTCTGAAACCATCGGCCGGGATGATACCCTGTGACGTTGAAGTCATGTTGTTGGCGATTGACATTGGAAACACGAACATCGTCGTCGGGTTGTACGACAACGATCCCCGCACCGAGGTTGGCCCGCCGCGGTTGGGCCTCCGCCGCCACTGGAGGCTGGACACGCGCGTGTCCCGCACGGGCGACGAATACGCGGTGGTGTTCAGCGGCCTGTTTGCATTGGCCCGCCACGCGCTGACCGACGTGTCCGCGGTGATTGTGTCGTCGGTGGTGCCGCCCGCGCTGGCTCCTGTCGAACGATTTTGTCGGGACCATCTGGGGCGCGAACCGATGGTCGTGGGGCCGGGAATCAAGACGGGAATTTCCATCCTGTACGAGAACCCGCGCGAGGTGGGCGCGGATCGGATCGTCAATGCCGTTGCGGCGCACGCGCGGTGGCCCCAGGGAGCCATCGTGGTGGATTTTGGAACCGCGACCACGTTCGACGTCGTGACGCCCAAAGGGGAGTACGCGGGCGGGATCATCGCCCCAGGTCTCACCGTGTCCGCGGATGCCCTCTACAGCCGCACCGCGAAGTTGCCGCGGGTGGAGATCGCCCGTCCTCGGTCGGCCATCGGCAAGAACACGGTGGCCAGTATTCAATCCGGCCTGGTGTTCGGGTATGCGGGATTGGTTGATAGCCTGGTCAAGCGTATTCGCGACGAAATTGATTTCGCGCCACGCATCGTCGCGACCGGGGGGCTGGCCCCTCTCGTGGCCGCGGAGACGTCGACGATTGATGAGTGCGACGACATGCTGACCCTGGACGGGTTGCGGCTGATCTACGCGCGCAACATTTGAACAGAGCGCCGTGAACGAGGACGCCCCCCATCCTGTTCTCGAGCCCCTCGAAGTTTGGCTCGGGCTGATCGCCAATCCTGCCGTGCCTGGCGAGGCCTTGCGGGATCTCGCGGCTCGGCAGGACGCCCACCCCGAGGCCTTGGCGGCCCTGGCCGAGGACGAGGCGCGCTTGAAACAAACGCCGGAGATCGCCGCGGCCATCTACGCCAATCCCCGCGCGCCCCTGAGCGTGGCCAACCGCGCCGTTGCGACCTGCCACCGCGTGGGCGTGGTTCCAGAAGGCATCTGCGGATTCGAGGCGCTGGCCACGGCGATCGCGGCCGATCCGGCGGCGCTCGATCCCTCGGTGGCGGATTCCGGGTTCGGTGAAATGTTGGACGGCGCTCCGGAGGCATCCCCGGATGAACCCAGTCCCGCGGGAGCCGCGCAGGAAGCGCCCGGGGAGCCCGGACACGCCGGGAGCACCACCACGTCGTCCTCGGGAAACAATAAGGCGGAAGGTCGTCGGTCCGCCACCATCGATTTCAGTCGGCTCAAACTGTACGAGAAGATTCGACTGGCCACTCTGGGGAATGCCTATTGTCGCCAGAATCTTCTGCGGGATTCGAATCGGATGGTGGCGATGGCGGCGATCCGCTCGCCGCAAATCACCGACGGGGAGATCGCCAAGGCAGCGGGCAATCGAGCGCTGAGCGAGGACGTCATCCGCTACATCAGCAATCGCAAGGAGATGGTGAAGCAGTACGCGGTCAAGCTGGCGCTGGTGGGCAACGCGAAATGTCCCCTGGCCGTCACGCTTCGATTGCTGCCGTCACTGTCCGCCGAGGACATCAAACAGATCGCGCGGTCGAAAAACGTGCCGGGAGCGCTGGCCGTGGCGGCCAAGAGACTGGCGGCAGCCAAGGGTCCGCAGTAGATCACCTCGTGGCTTCGGGAGAAATCATGTCCCGCCTGCGGAAGTTTCCGCTGGCGCTGGGGGAACTGCTGATCGCCCCCGGCCGAGCGCTGCGGGACATCGAGCGCCGGGAGGCCGGCGGATTTGCCCTCTTGATCACGTGGTGCCTGGCCGCCGCGCTGGGCCTGCGGTTCGCCAATTTGGCGGACGCCGTCGTCGGTTTCGAAGCGGGCGGTGGCCTGCGGGTGGTCGCNNTGGCCGGCTCCAAGCGCGAACCTTCTGTGGATCTGGAGTTGGGCTGCGCGGCTGCGATCCCCTTTCTGTTCGCTCGGGCGGCCTTCCGGACCGGGGTCATCATCCTCGGACGCGAACCGTCGCTGCGCCTGGGCCAGGCCTCGTACGTGCTGGCCGGCGCGTGGACGGTATGCGTGGTGATCCTGGCCATCCGCATCGCCCGCGGGCGGCCGCTGTCGCGCGAAATCGATGGACCGCCGCCGCTCCCGACGCAGCGGGCCCGCGTGGCAGGATGGGGCGGGATGGGGATCCTGGGCCTGGCGCTCGTGGCCAGCGCGGTCTGGACGATTCGCAATTCCGGGTCCTTGGGTCCCGTGGCGCGGGGGCGGCCAGCACCGGAGTTCAGCCTGCCGCGCGTCGATGGCAAGCCGGGGGTTTTGCCCCTGTCGTCATTGCGCGGCCGGGTGGTTGTTCTCGATTTTTGGGCCACGTGGTGTCCCCCTTGTTTGGCCGCGCTGCCGATGATGCACGACCTGTCCCGAGAGGTGCAATCCAAGGGGGTTACGTTCCTGGGCATCGATTCGGACGGCGCACAGACATCCCCCGAGGAGGTGGCTCGGTTTCTGCGGGAGCACGGGGCCCCCTATCCCGTTGTCTACGACGACGGAACCGCGGCTGAACTCTATCGAATCAAGGTTCTGCCGACGGTGGTGATTGTCGGCACGGATCTCACCGTCGAGCGGGTGTTCATGGGGAGCACTGGCAAGAGCGCTCTGCTGGCTGCCATCAACGCGGCTGTCGCGCGCTAGGAGTTCGCGCCGGGCTCATTCGCGCCGCGCAATTTCCTCGACGAAGTACGCGCTGCGATGCCGGGCCGTCGGCAGATGGCTGTCCCAGCAACCGGCCGAACAGAACACCAGCTTCACCCGCCCCGAGTTGCAGGTGCTGACCGAGCAGCGAATGGCTTTGCCGCCGACGGCAATGGGTTTGCGACACATCGAGCACACGAACGCGGGGGAACTGGTCATCGGAAACCTCGATGATGCGGTGAGGACCGCGGGTGGGAGCGAAAAGACCTGTCCAACAACGATACGGTAACCGGAGTCCGGTGATTTTGGCAGCAGGTCTTTCGCCGAGCCGATCTACAATTTTTGGATGCGGCTGACCGGGTGCCTGCTGGTCGAGACGGCTCTCGCCTTGACGCTGCTGGCGACGAGCGTCTGGGGCGGGGTGCGGGCGGCCGGGGAGGTGCGGGCCGCGATCGTGGCGCATCGGGCCCGCCCGATGGCACCTGCGTCGCCCCGCGCGCTGCACGCCCGTCAGGAGTTGTCGGGAGAATCCGCGTCCGACGTGGCCGGGGAATCAACCGGGACTTTCCTGGGAATGTCCGACGAAATCTTGCTGGAGCGGCTCGGCACCCAAGCCGTGACCCGATTGAAGTTGAACAAGGGGGGCTCGTCGCTGTCTTTTCGAGTCGATTTCGCCGATGGCTCACGGGCGGCCTGGAAGCCCGCCCAGACCAACGCCCAGACGGTGCCACGCAAGGAGGTGGCCGCCTACCGGCTCAATCGCCTGCTCGGGTTGACCGCCGTGCCCCCAGCCGTGCAACGGGCGATCTCCCGGAACGATCTGTTTGGACGCTTGCATCCGGATTCGGTGGCCGCGCTGCCGAGGATTCGGGCCGAGACCATCATCGGACCCAACGGCCTGGTCTCGGGGGCGGCGTCGTACTGGATTCCGATCATCAAGGACTGCCCCTTCGATAGCCCGGCCGGTCGCGCGATCGTGGGCGGCTGGTTGACCCAGGGGCAGCCGATCCCGTTCGAGCAGCGGGCGCTCGCGGTGCAATGGGCCAGGCTGGTGGTCTTCGATTTCCTGATTGCCAACCCGGACCGCTATTCGGGCGGGAACATGAAGACCTCTGCCGACGGCGCCGTATTGTTCTTCATGGACAACACCATGTCCTTCTTCCTGGACGCCGAGGGACCCGAGAAGAACCGGCAGGCGTTGTACCGGACGCAACGGTTTTCGCGGGCACTGGATCAGGCGTTGTCCCGCGTCAACCTTCCGAACCTACGACGCTTGCTGCACGAAGCCGACGGCAGCGAAATCTTGACCGANNACTTCCCTCGACCCAGGGACACAATGCGCTACACTAGCCCGCTTTTCCGCCATCCCCCATTTCTTGCCGCACTGACCCTCGCCCCATGAACGTTCATTTCGTCTCACTCGGATGTCCGAAGAATCGGGTCGACACCGAGGTCATGCTCGGTCACACGACGGGCGCCGGGCACCAGATCGTCGCCTCGCCGGAGGAGGCCGAGGTGATCGTCGTGAACACGTGTGGCTTCATCGGAGAAGCCAAACAGGAGTCGATCGACGCGATCCTGGAAATGGCGCGCCACAAGGAGGCCGGAAGCTGCCGCCGCCTGGTCGTGACGGGGTGCCTGTCGCAGCGGTATCCGCAGGAATTGTCGACCGACATGCCGGAGGTTGACCATTTCTTGGGAACGGACGAGGTCGGTCTGATCGCGGAGGCGATTGGCGGCCGCACCGAGCGCGTTCACGTGGTCGAGAGCCCCCGCTTTCTCTACGACGATCTGGCGCCCCGGCTGCCGTCCATGGCGCGCCATACCGCCTATGTGAAGATCGCGGAGGGCTGCGATCGTCCGTGCGCGTTTTGCATCATTCCGAAGCTGCGCGGCCCGCAACGCAGTCGCGCCCCAGCTTCGGTGCGTCGCGAAATCGAATCGCTCGCCGCCGCCGGAACCAAGGAGGTCTGTCTGGTCGCCCAGGATCTGACCACGTACGGAACGGATCTGGCGCCGGGTGCGGGAGGCGCTCCCACGCTGGCGTCACTGTTGGCGGACATCGCCCAGGTCGACGGCATCAGGTGGCTGCGCCTGCATTACGCCTACCCCAGCGTTTGCGACAACGATCTGTTGGATGTCATCGCGAACAACGAGCGGGTCGCAAAGTACCTCGACGTTCCCGTTCAGCACGTCGACAGCGACGTCTTGAAGAAGATGCGGCGAGGGTACGGGGAACGGGTGGTGCATGATCTGGTCGATCGTGTTCGGGCGCGTATCCCGGGCGTGACGCTGCGAACGACGTTCATCGTCGGGCATCCGGGTGAAACGGACGCCGCTTTTCAGCGCCTGTGTGATTTCGTCCGCACCGCGGAGCTGGATCGGGTTGGGGTGTTCACGTACTCGCAGGAAGAGGGAACGGTCGCGGCCCTCTTGCCGGGGCGTGTCCCGCCCAAACAGGTCGAGGCGCGGCGGCGGGAATTGTTGCGAATTCAGCGCGCGGTTTCCAAGAAGAAACTACGTGCGTTGCGAGGCCGCGAGTTGGAGGTCCTTGTCGAAGGTCCCTCGGACGAATCCGAGTACCTGCTGATGGGTCGCCACGAAGGACAGGCACCCGAGATCGACGGTCAGGTCTACCTGAGCTTCGCGGATACCGCCGCCGATGGGAAGGCCCCGCCCGTCGGCGCGATCGTCCGCGCGCGCGTCACCCACTCCGCCGAATACGATCTCGCGGCCACCATCCTGGCTTGATCGGTCGGCGATCGCCCGGCCTCCCTAGCTTGGTTAGAGGCGAAAGGCGCGCAGGCTCAGGGGCCACGTGACGGTGCGCTCGGGCGCCGGGCCCCAGGCTTGTTGGAGCCTCGGAAAAAGCCTCTCCAGCGGGTTGTCATCGTTCCCGTGCTGCTCGACATAGCGCTTGAGGGCCGACCAGGTTCCCAGATAGCCAACCAGTCGGGCCAACGTCCACGAGACGTGCATGTCGAATGGGGGCGTTGCCATTTCCTCGAACGGCACGACGATCGTTCGGTAGCCGGTCTCGACCAGGCGTCGCTCGGGATCCCAGTACGAGCCCAGCTCTTTTTCGTAGAGCTCATGCACCAACGCATCGATTTCGGGCGTGATGCCCCCGACCCCATAGCACCACACCACCAGGGCGCCGCCCGGGCGCAGGACCCGCTGGGCTTCGGAAAAAAAAGCGTCGAGATCGAACCAATGAACGGCCTGCGCCGCTACAAGTAGGTCGGCCACCCCGGAGTCGAGTCCGGTCTCCTCCGCCGCCGCTTTGCGAAAATCGACGTTCGCGATTGGTTCAGCGTGCGCGAGTTGCGAACCGCTCGGCTCGATGGCGATGACGGATTCGAAGTGCGGAGCCAGGGCCGCGGCTGCCTGGCCGTTGCCGGACCCCACGTCCACAGCCAGATGGTGCTCCGGGACCAACGTCGCCAACCACGAGAACAGCGCCTCGGGGTAGTGGGGACGAAACCGCGCGTAGTCGGAGGCCAGTCCCGAAAACAAGTCCTTGAAATTCATGCGCCCTCCTTCGATTGATGCCCCCCAAACCTACTTGGCGAGCTCGATCATCCTTTCCATCGCACGCGCCGCGCCGACCCGCACGTCCTCGGGCACGGTGATGAGCCGATCGGCGGGCTCGTCGCGCAGCGTCTCGTAGACGTTTTCCAGATCGATCGCCTTCATGTACTGGCACAGCCGGCACGGTTTGTAGAACTGCTTTTCCGGGTGCTCCAACTCCAATCGNNCGGATGGGTTTCCACGTAGCGAGCCATCTGCGCGGTGGACAGCACCTCGTCGGCCGCGCGCTGAAGTTCCGGCCGAACCTCACCGTGGACGATCACCACGGCTTCCGGATCCTGGGCCCGGATGCGCGTGATGTCCTCGATGGTCATCTGGTGATGGACGTGGCAGGCACCCTCCCAGGCAAACACATTGCCGACCAGACCTTGGCTCTCGCCTTGCCGGATCAGCGGTTCGATGCGCGCGAGGTAAGCTTGGGGATCGAAAAGGTGGGGCTCGGGGGGCGGCAGATACATCCGTCGCGTTTTCACGGCCACCTGGTAGGCGAGATTCTGGTCGGGCACGAACAGGATGTCCGGCGTGCCCAGACGCTCCGCGATGCGTGCCGCGTTCGAGCTGGTGCAACAGGCATCGGACAAGGCCTTCACGTTGGCGTAGGTGTTGACATACGTCATGGTGGAAAAGTCTCGCCCCAGCGCGCGCAGGAACGCCTGTCGCTCGGCGACCTCGTCGGCGTCCACTTCCGCCAGCGAGCACAGGGCCCGCAGGTTCGGGAGGTACACCGGCCGCTCGGGGGACAGAGTAACGCATCCTTCGGCCATGAAGCGGACGCCGCAAAAGATGACCAGCCGCGCGTCGATGTCACGCGCCTTGACCGCCAGCTCGAAAGAATCTCCGACGACGTCCGCGATGTGCTGTACCTCGGGAACCTGGTAGTTGTGCGCCGGGATGAAGGCGTTCTTCTCTTTCTTCAAACGAGCGATTTCCGCCCACAGGAACTCGACGCGCCCGGCGTCGCTCGGCGTCACTGCGCCCCTTCGCACCAATTGGTCCAAGCTCACCAACGACACGTTCCACATCTAGCGCGCCGCCGTTGATTCGTCACGCCGGGCGGGGGACGCTTGGGACCAGGGCGTACCTCGATTCCGTCACAATCTGGGCGCCGAACTTCTGGTACGGTTGCCGCTTGGAACGGCTGTTCGACGCGGACATTTGGCGCGAGGTGACTGGCGGAGACATCGCCGATCGGGTGCGCCGTCTGACGCGCGTGACGCCCCTCGTACCGGCGCCGGCCCTGGGACGGCGGACGGGCGCAGACGTGTGGCTGAAGCTCGAATGTTTGCAGCGCACGGGCTCGTTCAAGCTGCGGGGCGCCGCCGCGCGGTTGGCCGCGATTCATCGCGATCACGCCGCCGCCGCCGGCGCCGGGCGCGCGCGCGTGGTGGCCGCTTCCGCGGGGAACCACGGCTTGGGCGTGGCCCTGGCGGCTCAGTCCTTCGGAATCGAAGCCACGATAGTGGTGTCGGAACAGACACCCGCCTTGAAGCGCGCGGGAATCGCCGCCCTGGGCGCGGCCGTCGAGGTTATAGGCGCCACCTACGACGAAGCCGAGGCCGAAGCCCGGCGGCGTGCCGACGCCGATCCAAACTTGGTTTTTGTATCCGCGTTCGACGACGACTATGTGATAGCTGGCAATGGGGGTCTCCTGGCACGCGAGATGTTGGCGCAGCTTCCCGACGTGGAGATCGTCGTCGTGCCCGTGGGCGGTGGGGGCCTCGCCGGCGGCATCGGGGTCGAGGTTGTCCCGCGCGGCATCCGCCTCTGGGGAGTCTCGCCCGAGGTCAACTGCGCCATGCGCCGCTCGCTCGACGAAGGACGCGCGTACACGACCTATCACGGCGGTCCCACTCTGGCCGAAGGGCTGGAAGGCGCCGTCAGCGAACGAACCTTTGGGATGGCGCGCGACTATTTCCCGGAGATCGCCCTGGTGAGCGAGATAGCCATCCGCAAGGCCATCGTCTACGCCTATCGAACGCTGGGAATCCTGTGCGAGGCCTCCGCCGCCCCGGCCCTGGCCGCGCTGCTGGAGCAGCCGGAAGCCATCCGGGGTCGGCGCGTGGTCGTCGTCGTCAGCGGCGGTAATATTGAACCTGATTTGCTGGACCAGCTGCTGGCCGGCACCGTCACATCTTCTTGACTGCCCCGCCTGGATCGGCCGCGCCCGAGGACCCGCCGGCGATCTTTGCCTTGGCCAGCGCGGCTGACCGCAGATCGTGGCCCGTGACGCCGGTCCCCAATTTTTCGCGGCGTTTCTGTCCGTGTCCGGGGCCGACAATGTCGCGCAGGTAGGGTTCAAACTGGAACGTATCGGAATGCTGCTCGGTGTGACATCCAATGCAGGTGCTTTCGCGCACATCCCGTTTTACGGCCAGCGGTTGCTCGTTTCCCTCACCCGCGACATGCGCCGATCCCGGCCCGTGGCAGGTTTCACATTGCACCGATTCGAGCTTCTTCGTGAAGCCCAGGCTTGCACCTCCCACCTCACCAAATGCCGTGACGTGACACCCGATGCACTTGTAATCGGCCTGTTTTCCGCCTTCGACGAGGGTCTTCCAGGCGTGCGCGTGCACTGTCCGCTTCCAGAAGGCGTTGGCACTCGCGTGGCAGCTCGCGCACTTGTCCATGCCCACATAGAACGGGCGTCCAGGTTCGGGCGGCGCGGGTGGGGTCGCATGTTTCAAGTTCACCGCGGCGATCCTTTGGTCCAGTTTCTTCATCGCCGCGACCACCTGGAGGTCGCGACGCAGACTGCGCCGCAGTGGCACCAGGCTGTTCACGACATAATTTCCCGTCGCTGGCGGGGTCCACGGGATCTCCAGGCGAACTCTTTCCGCTTCCAGCTCCGCGCGTTCGCGTTCCTTTGCCGCCACGAAAGCGCGGTCCGTCCCGTCGTCCGCGCTGGAGCCCCCTTGCGGCTGCGGCTTACGCGTCCACTGGAGCAAGCCGACGCGCAAGCGCTCCAAGTCGCGCCCGATCTCCTCCTGCCTCAGGCGCGTGGCAGCGGGGCCGCCCGCGTCCTGAAGCTCGGTCGTGGCCTCTGTGGCACCCGTCGGATTCGTTCGCAACACGATATCCAGTCGTCCTACTCTCTGCATTTCCTCCCCGGACGCCACCAGCAACGTTCGTCCGATACGTTCGGGACGTGCCATGCCTGCGCCCACACGCTTGCCCACCACCAAGATGTCGGGCCCCGCGTCCCGGGCGAGTTTCCGGGCGGCGCTCTTGTCCACCGCCGCCAGCAGGACGACGACCTCCGCGCCCGCGCGCCGGAGCGTCTGGACGTCGCGCTTGGCCGCCTCGCTCGGGTCCCGGGCCTTGGACCCGACAGCCGACGCCACCGCGGGGTCGGCGATCCCCAGCACGCCGATCGCCATCCCTCCGAGCTTCTCGACCCGCGGAGGGCGAATGAATCCGGCCGGGGCATCGAGGTTGGAGGCGAGGCGTGGGGGGTGGACATGGGGGGCGCCCGCGATTGCGTCGGTCTCCCCGAGCGCGGCTCCCAAAAGCCCGATGCGTTCGTACTCGACAGCCAGGAATTCCGCCCGCAGATCCGCCGCCTGCCGCTCCTTCGCCGACACGGCCCCATCCGGATAGAGCAACCCACCCGCGTCGACCAGTGCGACGGAAGCCCCAGTCCGACGAGCGTCCGCGACCAGCGCCGCCAGCCGCGATACGTCGCCCAAAGGATCGCTGGTGCAGCCGCAAGGCTCGACCGCCCCATGGACCTCGGCGGTGTAGAACAAAGTCACACGGCGATCCCGTTGCGCCGTCGCCGACGGACGCACGGCCGCCGCCCCGGGAATCACGGGCCCGAGCAGGATGGCCGTCGCAATGGCCATTCCCCCAACGCCCCTCGCAAGCACGTTGACCGCTCCAGCGCGTTTGGGTGGTAGTCGGGGGTAGGCCATGGCGCCCGACTATGACAACCGCGGAGGACCACCGCCAATTCCGGCGGACCCGCGCCACCGCTTCGCCACCACGGCTCGCCTTGACACGAGGCCATCGGATAGCTAGGGTGCGTCCTCTCTTTCACCGGAATGCTTCGAACAAGAGCGTTTCGTACCAGAAGGCTTCGCAAGGATCGTCTATGTCAGTGACCATTCGACTCACCCGCGGCGGCGCAAAAAAGGTTCCTTTCTATCGTGTCGTGGCGGCCGACAGGCGCAGTCCGCGCGATGGCAGGTTCATCGAGCAGCTGGGTGTCTACGACCCCTTGCGCAATCCCCCCGAAGTCAGGATTGACCCCGAAAGACTGCGGCACTGGCTATCGGTGGGAGCCGTTCCCAGCCAAACCGTGGGCGAGCTGATCACCGGGTTGAAGCGGGCCACTCCGGCCGCGCCGACAAAATAATCCTTCCGCACCCACCAGGAGTCCGAATTGGGGCAAGAATCCTCCCTCCGGCTGTTGGTCGAATACCTGGCGCGGGGTCTGGTCGACAATCCCGAGGCCGTCGTCGTCGAGGAAGTCGATGAGCCGGACGCGTTGGTCTACGAGTTGAAGGTTGCCGAGACCGATCTGGGCAAGGTGATCGGGAAGCAGGGCCGCACCGCCAAGGCGCTGCGGACGGTCCTGTCGGCGGCGTCCTCGAAGATGCGCCGTCGCGTGATTCTGGAAATTCTGGAGTAGGGTTCGCCCCAGCCGTCCGCGCTTCCGTTCGAGGCGCGCGAGGTTCTGACCATGGCGCGTCCCACCTACGATCCCGATTCGCTGTTGCTAGGCATCATCGGCCGGCCTCATGGATTGGACGGCGAGATGACCCTGCGCTCGCACAACGTGCGCGGCGCCGATCTGGGGGGCGTCCCCGAACTCATCTTCGAACGCGGGGAGGCCCGCGAGATTCGCCGTCTGCGCACCGCGCGACGGCGAGCCGATGGTTGGCTCGTGCGGGTGGACGGGATCGATTCACGGGAACTCGCGGCGGCCCTGACTCACGCCACCGTGCGGGTTCGAAAACAAGCGCTGCCCGCCCTCGGTCCTGGCGAATTCTTCGTGGAGGAGCTTCTCGGGTGCGAGGTGCGCACCGCGCAGGGCGACCTCCTGGGGGTCGTCGACAGCATCTTCTGGAACGGGGCCCAGGACGTGATGTCCATCGTGGGACAAGCGGGGCCGGCCACCAGGGAATACTTGATTCCGCTCGTACCTGACTTTTTGCAAGCCGTCGATACGCCCGCGCGACAAGTCGTTGTGGCGTGGGATCTCGACGATCGCTCGGATGCGTCCGCATGACGGATCTCACGTCCGCACCAATCCCGGTCGTGACTTTCGAGCTGGTGACGTTGTTTCCCGAATTCTTCGACGGGTTCTTACACACCAGTTTGCTTGGACGGGCCGTCAGCGCCGGCATCATCGGGGTCGAACGGACCAGTCAACGCGATTTTGCCACCGATCGTCATCGGTCCGTTGACGACACGCCCTGTGGGGGAGGGCCCGGGATGATCCTCAGCGTGCCGCCCCTGGCCGCGGCGCTTGCCGACATCACGTCGCGGCGCGGCCCCGCGCACAAGATCTTGCTCTCGCCGCGCGGCAAGCTGCTCGATCAAGCCCACGTGCGCCGTCTCGCGAAGATGCCTCGCGTGGCCCTGATCTGCGGCCGTTACGAGGGCTTCGACGAACGCGTTTCAGCGTTGTGCGACGAAGAGCTCAGCGTGGGGGACTACGTCCTGGCGGGTGGCGAGCTGGCCGCCGCGGTCGTGATCGAGGCCGTGGCGCGCCTCATTCCCGGTGTCCTGGGCTCGGCGCTGTCGGCTTCGGACGAGTCCTTCTCCCACGGGCGCCTGGAGTACCCCCAGTGGACGCGTCCCCTGGATTTTCTCGGGCAAGTCGTCCCACCCATTTTGCTCTCCGGGAACCATGCTGCCATCGACCGCTGGCGCCGCCGCCAGGCGTTCCGCCGTACCTTGACCACGCGNNCACCCATGAGCCAAAATCCCCTTCTCAGAGAAATCGATTCCTCCTACCTTCGACCGAACCTGCCGGATTTTCGGTCGGGCGACAGCGTTCGGGTTCACACGCTGATCAAGGAAGGGGACAAGGAGCGNNCGCATCGAGAAGATCGAGATCGTTCAACGTGGTCACGTGCGACGTGCCCGGCTCAACTACCTGCGTCAGCTCCAGGGCAAGGCCGCCCGCATCAAGACCGAGAAGCGCGAGGAGGTCGGCGAGGTTGCCGGCGCCAGTTTGCCAGTGGCGGCGAGCGTCGCCCCGCCCGCCGCCGCGCCGGTTCCCGTCGCCACCTAGCCATCGGGAGCCGCTCTGGCGTCGGGGCCTTCCAGTGGGGGTGGGATGGCCCGAATTCATGCGGGCCGCCGGGCCGAAACACTGGCGGCCGCATGGTTGGAGAGGGTGGGGATGCGTGTCGTGGCCCGGAACTGGCGGTGTCCGCGCGGTGAATTGGACTTGGTCGCCCTCGACTCCGACGGGACCTGCGTGTTCTGTGAGGTCCGCTCTCGGACCGGCGAAGCAACCGGGGATCCCCTGGAGGCGGTCAACCTCCGGAAGCAAGCACAGGTCGTCCGAACGGCACGGAACTACCTGGCCGAGGAGCAGATCCTCGCGCCCGCTTTTCGCTTCGACGTGGTCGCCGTGACGTTCTTCCACGACGGTCGCGAACCCCGCCTGGTCCACATTCGCGCCGCGTTTGAGGCGCGCTCCTGATTCGGGCTTGCCTTAGGGGCAGCTCTTGGGCCGCGTCTCTGGCTCTTGGACATTCAAGAAGTCTCGACAGACACAGACGCGCTTGCACGAAAGGGGATTGCTCTCCAGGTTGGCAATGGGAGTCCGACACGAGAACCCCGTGATGCACCGGGTGGAGTTCTTGTCGTTGCCACGCTTCTCGCCATCCGCGCAGTCGTCGTCACTGGTGCAATAGTCGGTACACAGAGCTCCCGTGGGTGTCTTGGTGGAGTCCAACGTGGTTTCTTGTGCGGGCAACAAGCAGAGCCGCGAGGGGCACTCGAGCGCTTGAGGATTGACGGCTGCGATGTTCGGATCCCCCGCAGGCAGACCGATCAGGCACGGACGCCCGATGTGCTTGTCCGCGCAGGCGAGGGCCAGCAAGAGGGGCACGGTGGCGAACAGCAACAGCAAGGGATTCGGGGACCAGCTCGACCGGGAAGAGGACGGCAACGACGTCATTTGGGCTCCTTCGCGCCAGATGCGGGGAACGGGGGTTCCGCAAGGGCCGCCATGTTATCGGCGCATGCTCCCCTGTCAACCACAAAGACGCGCAACCACCGGTAAAACCAGACTGTTCCCGATCTCATGCACACCCAAATGCTCGCCCAACTCGGTGGGACCAATCGCCCCGAGGCCTGCGGCGCCAGACCGCGCAAACCAGCGGCCCACCACAGGCCGGTGCCCTTGACAGGTATGATCCCCACGTCTAGCATGAGCCGGTTTTGGGTGTGCCATTACACGCCGATCCACGTCGTTGTATGTCGTTGTAGCCGTTAGCAAAAACCAATATGCCGGCCACCTCGACGCGATACCTTACCCCCACCAGGCACCCCTTTCCCGCTCCCCGTTCCTCCCCTTCTTTGCTCTTTTCTGTTTGCACGACTCTTCGTACCCCCGTCCGAGGACAACTCAGCAAGAGGTATTCATGAGCCGATTTCGCGGTCTCGGCATCGCCCTCACTTGTTCCGTTCTGCTCGCCTCCCCCCACGTTTACGCCCTAAAAAAGAAGAAAGCGGCAGCCCCGAAGGGAGACTTCCAGCCCGAGGCGGCACCCACGGGTGATCAGCCGTCCAAAGTTCTCGAACGCGCGCTCAAACTTTATGACGGCGAGGACTTCTATTCAGCGACGATCGAGCTCAATAAAGTCGTCGAGGGCGAGTCCGGGGACAGCGAGGCCAACAAGCAGAAGGCCGAGTTCTGGATGGGCAAGGCGCTGTACGGCCTCAAGTTCTATTCGGCCTCGCTTTCCTACTTCGATCGCATCGTCCAGAAGGGACCCTCGCACGCGTACTACAACGCCACTCTGAAATGGCTCGCGTCGTTGTCGCGCCAGCTGCCCGATTCGACCGGAATTTTGGAGAAGATCGGAAAGTACAACCGCACGGATCTGGACCAGCCCGCCCTCGAGAAGGTGCGCGACGAGCTGTACTTCCTTCTGGGCAAATTCAACTATCAAAAGGGCCAATTCAAGGAGTCCGTCGATCTTTTCGCCGCCGTACCGCCGGGCAGCGAGTGGTATGTCGAGGCCAAGCTCTTCGAGGGCGCGACCCACGTGCGCGAGTATCAGGCCAAGCCGGCGGTCGACGCCTTCAAGGAAGTTCTTCGGGCCGCCGCCGAAAGCTCCGATCCCAAGATCAAGCCGTTCGAGGACCTGGCCAATCTTTCCCTCGCCCGAACCTTCTATTCGACCGGCCAGTTCGACCTCGCGACCAAATACTTCGACCGTGTGTCGCAGGAATCCTACGACTGGGCCAACAGCTTGTTCGAGGCCTCCTGGGCAAACTTCATGCTCCGGCAGAAGGGCTATTCCAAGGCCCTGGGNNTCCGAATTCAACAGCATCTATCCCCAGCTGTTCCAGGACCTGAGCAAACTGGTCGCGACGAATACCGACAATGCGGTCCTCTTCGATCTGGCCGTCAAGATTCGCAAGGGGACTTCCGGCTTGCCGGAGGGAACCGAGCGGGCGGCGCGCGCCGTGTTGTCGGACAAGAGCTTGGTCAAGCGATTCGAATACGTGGACGAGTTGACCCGCGAGATCAATCAGCACGACAACGCCGACACCTCGTGGAAGAACACCAACATCGCGCAGACCATCCTGGCCGACTTGACCCTGCAAAAATCTCTGGCGATGAACGAGGGCGGCGATCTGTCGCGCCGCCGCATCAAGCGCCTCACCGACGAGCTTGCCCAACTGATCAAGCGGGTCATCAAGATCGAGTACGAGATCTTGCAGGGGGCCAAGGGCGACCTGGAGCAAGAAGTCCAGCAGGAACAGCAAATCATCCACGAGGCGGGCATCCAGAAGAGGCCGGAGGAGATTCGGGCCGACGACGAGCACGACATGTGGCCTTTCACCGGAGAGTACTGGCGCGATGAGCTGGGCTACTACCGGGTCAAGATTCTCAACAAATGCGCCAAGAATGCCCCCGAAGGCGCGCCTTCGACCGGTGAAGGCGTGGCGGCTCCCGTGGAGGGAGCCGAGACACCCGAACCCCCGATCAAGTAGCCAAGCAGACGTCCTTTCTTGAACCTGGCAACGAGAGCCGCAGGTGGAGTGAACCCATGATCAGTTCCTCGATTCGATTGTCGCGTGCAGCGTTCGCGCTGTTGATCTCTCTTCCCACGGTGGCCCTGGCCGCCGCGCCGCCGGCTCCGGTGAATTCGGGCAAGGGCAAGTTCACGAAGCAGGAAACCCAGGTCCAGGCGACCCAGACCAAGCTGACCAAGCCCGAGGCGCCGCCACCGCCCAAGAAAGAGACCGGCCCCGTCTTGACGGTCGATCAGTTCGTACAGGGTCGCCAGGGGAAGATCATCACCATCACTGACGCTCAGATCAGCAAGATGAAGCGCCTGATTTCGGTCACGCCGGACGACGACCCCCAGAAGCCGGACTTCTTCTTCCGCCTGGGTGAGCTCTTCGCGGAGAAACAGCGCTTCTTTTTCAACCAGGCGCACGGGTTGGATCAGAAGATCTTCGATGCGCCGGCCGGGCAGAAGGCCTCCCTGCAGCAACAGCAGCAAGGCTTCCAGAAGTCCGAGCAGAAATGGCTCCTCGACGCGGTCAAGGCCTATATCCAGTCGACCAAATACAAGAAGTATGAACGGATGGACGAGGTCCTGTTCAAGCTGGCCTTCCTGCTCACATCGGTGAAGAAGGAAGACCAGGCCCGGGAGTTCTTCCTGCGCCTCATCAAGGACTATCCGAACTCGAAGTACATCCCGGACGCCTATCTGTCCTTCGCGGAGTACTACTTCGACAAGGGCGAGATGGACAACGCCCTCAAGTTCTACGAGAAGGTCGAGCAGTTCCCGAAGGCCAG
>PMNO01000452.1:18469-23101 GCA_003161835.1 Myxococcales bacterium
TGGGAACAGGGCAAGTTTGGCGATTCCACGCGCGTCTACAAGAAGATCATTGCGCAGAACATGGACAGCCCGCGCTTGTGTGAGTGGGAGGGCAAGGTCGTCCGCAACACCCTGTCCGCGGGAACCAAGAAAGACCAAGTGCAGGAGATCGAGCGCCTGGGCGCTGTCTACGACAAGGTCGCTCAGATGAAGGGCCTCAAGAAAGACCAGATCGAGGAATGCAAGAATTCATTCCACGATACGTCGAAGGAACTGGCGCTCATCTGGCACAAGGAAGCCCAGAAGACCAAGAACGCGGACACGTATCAGCTGGTCCAGTACGTCTACAAGGAATTCCTGCGCCATTTCCCGGACGACAAGGATTCCTATGACATGAATTTCTACTACGGCGAGCTGCTGTGGACGCTCGAGCGGTGGAAGGACGCCGCCGAGCAGTACACCCACGTCGTCGAGATGAACCCGAAGGGAAAGTACGCCAAGGACTCTGCGTACGCAGCCGTGCTGGGCTGGAAGAATGCTTTGCAGGTCGACGACGAGGGCATGGGCCCCGACGCGAAGAAAGCTCACAACGAATTCGAGGATCCCAAGAAGAAGAAGGAACCGAAGACCATTCCGGAGTTCCAGCAGAAGATGATCGCGGCCTTCGACACGTACATCAAATACGTGCCCGACGCGCCCGAGCTTCCCGTCATTCGCTACCGGAAGGCGCGCATCTTCTATGAGTACAACCACTACGATGAAGCGGCCAAGCTGTTCCAGGAGGTGGTCGAGAAGCACCCCAACCACGAGCTGGCGGTCTATTCGGCGAATCTCCTGCTCGATTCCCTCAACGCAATGGGAAAGACCAAGGAGGTCGTCTCGTGGGTCGACAAGTTCCTCGAGATGCCGAACCTGATGAAGGACCCGGAGTTTGGCAAGCAGATGATCTCGTTGAAGAGCGACACCTACGACCTGGAAGGTCGTGAGTACGAAAAGCAGCACAACTTCAAGGAGTGCGGGCGCTCGCTGCTGGCGGCGGCCGATTCATTGCCTGACCATCCCAAGCACGCCGAGCGTCTGTGGAACGCGGGCCAGTGCTTCCAAAATGCCCACCTGGTCGGGCAGGCGCTGAAGGCGCGGCAACAGCTGATCAAGGACCACCCGAAAGACGGGTTGGCACAGAAGGCTTTGTTCCGTGTCGCAGCCGGGTACCACCAACTCGCGTACTACACCAAGGCCGCCGACACCTACGAGGACTTCGCCAACAAATTCCCGGGGGAGGGAAAGGCCACCGAGGCCCTTGGAAATGCGACGACCTTCCGGATTGGGCTCGGCGAATCGGACAAGGCCATCGCGGACATGGACGCGTTTGTTCGGTTCTACGGATCGCGTAAACCGCAAGACGCGGCGGGCGTGTACTTCCAAATGTCCGAGGTCTACGAGAAAGACAAGAAGTACGACGAACTGGCGCGCCACCTCGAGAGCTATCTCAAGAAATGGGGCAAGGAGGGCGGTCCCGACCGCCAGATTCTGGCCCACTTTCGGCTGGGCGAGATGGCCTGGAAGGGCTCGTGCGCCAAGGCCGCGGAGGACGGCGCCTGCCTCGAAGTCAAGCGCGTGGCGGCGACCGGCCGGCAAAAGGTCATCGCCGATCTAAACAAGAAGCTCGGCAAGAAGAAGCGCATCAAGGAGATCAAGACTCAGTGCGGTCCGCCCACCAAGTCGAAGATCATCCTCTTCGAACGCAATAAGCAACTGGCCGCCAAGGCTCAGGATCACTTCCAGACAGTGGTCAAGCTCTGGAAGGGCGGCGACGCCGCGCACCAGATCACCGGCAAGGATGTGGACGCCCGCGCCGCGAGCGCATCCTTCGCCGTCGCCGGCGCTGCGTTTCTCATCGCCGAAAGACAGTACGAGGATTTCCTGCGCATCAAATTCCCGGACAGCTTGGATTTTCAGCAGCCAAGCCAGTACGACAGCAAGAAGAAACAGGACTCCACAAAGAAGAAGATGGAGGAGTCCGTGAAGAAGTTCGGTGCCTACCTGGACACCAAGTCCAAGCAGCTCGAGAAGGCGCGTACGATGTACCTGGACGTCTTCAAGATGAAGCAGGCGCAATGGACCATCGCGTCGGCTGCTCGGGTGGGGCAGATCTATCAGGATTTCGCCGGTCAGCTCTATACGGCGGAGATTCCGAAGGATCTGAAAGAGGTGGATCAGTGGGGCAACCAGCCCAAGCAGATCTACTGCGATGCGCTGGAGGACAAGGCAGAGCCCATCGAGGTGAAGGCGGTCGACGGTTTCGAGAAGTGCCTGACCGCGGCCACCGAGCAGTCCTGGTACAACGAGTGGTCAAGGCTGTGTGAGCGCGAATTGAACCAGATGAAGCCGTCCGAGTTCCCGCTTTCCTCCGAGGTCAAACCCGAGGCGGGCTACGTATCCACAGCCATGTCGGCGACCCCGGTCATTTCCGACCTCAGCCCGGAAGTCGCCGCGAGCGCGAAGCAGTAGGAAGGCGAGGACCGACATGTCCATGCTCAGCTCCCTTTTCAGCCCCAACCCCTGGAACAACATGCGGAACAACAATCAGACTCCCCGCGGCGACCGCATGGCTCCCGGACCGATCCTCTCGGCGGTCCTGGCGACCTTCGGCCTTTTCGCGGGTTGCGGAGGGACGCAGCAGCCGAGTGCCGAGACCGCCTCGTCGTCCAGCGACAAGGGCACGGGTCTTTCCGGCGAGAGCAAGCTCAAGAACGGGGACCAGCTCGTTCCGAAGGTCGCCAAGCGCGACATCTCGGAGGATGATCGAGCGGACTTCGACAAGGTCTTGGCCAGATACTTGGCGGCTCGCAAGGATGGAAAGGTCGCCGACCGCTGCGACAGCCTGTCCTCGGCCTTCGGGAAGGTCGCTGACGCGAGTCCGACCCTGATGGAGGCCCGCTTCAACCAGGGCGCTGTCCTGCAGGAATGCGGGCAGGAAGACGACGCGGTCCGGATCTGGGAGAAGATGCCCAAGTACGGCCCCGCGATCACGAATCTGGGATACGTCGCATGGCGCAAGGGTGACACCGGCCGTGCCGAATCCCTGTTCAGCCGCGCGGTCGAGGTCGACCCCCTGCACACCATCGAGGCACGGAACAACCTGGCCCAGCTCCTTCGTGACCGCGCTCGACGTGCCTCATCGGACAGCGAGAA
Organism: Myxococcales bacterium; assembly: GCA_003161835.1. Taxonomy (GTDB): domain Bacteria; phylum Myxococcota_A; class Polyangia; order Fen-1088; family Fen-1088; genus FEN-1088. Next base: position 21,644 of record PMNO01000452.1, read on the forward strand.
GAAGGGATTCATCGGCCAGGCCGTCACGCACCTTCGAACCGTCCTGGCGCTCGACAGCAACAACCTCCAGGCTTTCGCGACCCTCGCGTTCATCTACTACGACATGAACATGTTGGAGATGTCGAAGCTGGTCGGCAACCAGGCCATCAAGAAGGGCGAGGAAATCGCGACCGGGAAGTTCGACGAAGAGAAGACCGAGGACAAGGGCGGCGGCGAGAAGGCCACCAAGAAAGGCAAGAAGGCCAAACGCGCCGAAGCTGCCGGTGACGACGACGGCAAACTGGCCAAGGAAGTCAACGTGGCCGGAGAGGCAACGGGCTACACCTTGGCGATGAAGGAAAACCTGGCCCTCGTGTTCAACACCATGGGCTTGGTGGAGCTCAAGCGCAAAAAGATCAGCCCGGCCATCGGCCAGTTCAAGAAGGCCGTTGAGATGAATCCCAAGCTAGCCGAGGCGCGGCTCAACCTGGCCGCGCTTTCGCTCAACAACCGAGACTACAAGACCGCGGAGGAGAACTTCCGCGCCGTCCTGGGGATGCAGCCCAAGAACTACGAGGCCGCCATTGGTCTTGGCGTCGCGCTGCGCGGTAACAAGAAGATTGATGAGGCGGAGGCGCAGTACAACGTCGCGCAGAAGCTCGATTCATCCAATCCCGCCAGCTACTTCAACCTCGGGTTGCTCTATCAGGACTACAAAGGCGGGGACAAGCCCGTTCTGCAAAAGGCGCAGGAGTACTACCGCCAGTTTCTGGGGAAGGTGAACGACAAGACCCCTGACAGCTTGCGGCGCGACGCCGAGAAGCGAATCAAGGACATCGACGAAATTTACGTCGCGCTGGCCGAGGCGGCCAAGATGCAGGCCGAGGCCGAGGAGATGCAGAAGAAGGCCGAAGAGCAGCAGAAGCAGATGGAAGAGCAGATGAAGAAGCAGGACGCGGAGGAGAAGGCCAGGGCGGAGGCGGAGGTGAAGAAGGCCGAAGAGGACAAGANNGAGGGTACGCCGGCCGAGGACGCGGGGGACACGGGTGGGGCAAAGGGCAAGGGCAAAGGGTCCAAAGCGAAGAAGAAGTAGTCGGTAGGGCACGCGGGTGGGCTCGGAGGTTCGTTGCCCGAACGGGCAAAAACGCCGGGCTGAAAAAAATCCCGCAAAAGTGGGAACTTTCGCCCCCCGCGGTTGTCTCTCAGGGACAGGTAGGACGGTGGGTTCAGCATCGACAAGGAGAAACACATGCGCCTCAAAGTAGTATTTTCCCGCCACTCCCGTCTTGCCGCCGCAGGTCTGTTCGCCTTGACCNNATCAACGGCCTCAAGAAGACCGAACACTCCAGCTTGATTGAGATCCGGAAGGACTTCATTCCTGAGATGCTGAAGTCTCTCGAAGACATCTAGACTTTCTCGTCCGAGAACCGCGGGCCCCGACGTTCAATGGCCCCCGAGGCCGCCCCCGCAATGCCCGTT
>PMNO01000732.1:0-3099 GCA_003161835.1 Myxococcales bacterium
ACCGGCTTGGGGCCATCCGTCTTCACCGCCATGAGCCCGTGCCGCTGCGAGAGAAAGATCGCGGTATTTTCCTGATAACCGACGAGATCGGGACGCGTGATGGTCGGGGCCGCGGCGTCCTTGGCACCCGCGCTGGCTGTCGCCGGGACGGCGAGCGGCTGCGGCGGAATCCGGCCGCGGTACAGCGGTGGCTTCCCCCGATCCTTCAGAATCGCAACGGGGTGGGTCCAGGTGATGCCGCCCAGAGCGTCCACCGCGAGCTGAAACCCCACGTCGTTGCTCACGGGACACCGCTTGGCCGAGATCGGATCGAGGCGGTTCACCTGATCGACGAAGGCCTGATGCTTCATCACGGCGCCGTCGCTCGGGACCCGCACGAGGCTGCGATAGCTGACCGTGTAGTCGTCCGAGGGCGAGTCACTGTTCGTGCCGGCAGGTGCCTTCCCCCCGCCCTGGCACGCGGCCAGCACGGTGAGACCGACGCAGAACAGCAGGCGCGCAAGAACTCTTTTGGATCTCGGCATGGAGAACTCCTTGTCCCNNGGCGCGCCCATCCCCACCGTCGAGCTTCACTTTCCTGAGATCCCCGACGGAAAACCAGGGTGGACGTTTGTCGCACAACCGGGCCGCGGTAGCGAGGCGACTGCACCGCGCCCCAGTGACGACCAAGCAGCCCTCTTGAAAGCCAAGGGCTGCGCCGTGCGGCGTAGTCTCTGCCACGTGACTACAATTCACGTGTGCGGGCGCGCACGGCCGCTCGTTCCGGCTCGGAAATCGCGGGATCTGGCGATTTCGCGCGCAGAGGGGACCGCCGACTCGTGACGCCTGTCGCGTGAACGCGCAGCCGCCGGTTGGCGCGACATTTGCGAACGCCCTCGTCAAAGGAGACTCATGACCCAGAACGCAGTGGCTCTCAAGAACACGACGGCCTTTTTGTACTCCGCGCTCGTGTGCGCGTCCTTAGCCTCATGCATGATCAAAATCCATCACAGTCCTGACGAGTGCTCTGGCGATCCCGGGGCTTGCGCCGGGGATCCTGGATCTGGAACTGGCTGTTTCTTCGATGTCGATTGTGGCCCAGATTCCTATTGCAGCCCGCACACCAGCCAGTGCCTGTGGTCCAACCCCTGTGCGCATGATCGCGATTGCGCGCAGGGATTCCGCTGCGATTCACGGGCCACTTGCGTGCCGGGAGCTGGTCCGGGAAGTGCGTCGGTCGGGGGATGGGCAGGTGGGTCAACGAGCGCCGGCGGCCACGGCTACGGGGATAGCTCTGCTGGAGCCGGCGGCAGCCGGGGTGAGACTGGCGCGTCGGGCGCGTCGGCAGGTGGCGCGTCGGGGGCCCCCGAGAGTTGTATGGCCAACTTCGATTGCGGCGCTACTCGCTGTTGCGTCTCCGGCACCTGCCAGACGCGCGTGGCGACCAGCGCGCCGCTGTGCCAATTCGATTCTACCTGCGGCCTTGGAGCGCGGTGCAAGGATGGCGGTTGCCAGCATGCTTGCGCCGCGCAGACGGACTGCGGGTCAGGCGACGTCTGCCAGCAGGGATATTGTCAAGAGAATCCAGGGTCCAGCGGCCAATGTGTCTATGACTCCGACTGTGGCAGCGCTCATCGAAGCACATGCTTGAACGGTGCGTGCCACGCGACCTGCCTGGCCGATTCCGATTGCGGCGCGCGCGATCGGTGTCTCGCTGGTATCTGTCGCGCTGACAACCGCCCCGCGCCTCAGTGTCGGGGCAACAACGAGTGTGGAGCGGGTCAAATCTGCGTGAACGCTGTGTGCCGCACCCCGTGCGCGTCCAGCACCGACTGTTGCCACTGTGGTCCCGCGATCACTTGCCAGGGGGGGTTGTGTGTCTCACCGGGAGAGGCCGCTCCACAGTGTCGTGTCTCCGCCGACTGCGGCGCGACGAGATCCTGCGTGGACGCCACCTGCGCGAACTGAGAAGGACCCGGCGTGGGGGTGACGGGGCGGACTGCCCGCCACGCGCTCCACCACCCCCGCGTTCCAAAAACTGGGCGCCTCGACCCTTGCGATCGAGTCGCGTATCTGGCACCCATCGTGGTCATGAGCACCATGCCCGAACTGGACACCGCGATCGAGATCGACAACNNTGGGGGCGAACGGGGTCGGAAAAACCACGTTGCTCCGCATCGCCGCCGGCCGCCACATGCTGCCGCCGCAAACCGCCCGGGTGTTCGGACGGTCCGCTTTTCACGACACGTCGCTGGCCAACGAAGTGGGGTTCATCGGCGGGCCGTTTCCGTTCGCGATGGACATCTCGGTGGGCGATATCCTGGCGCGCAGGCCGGGGGTTCCCAGCCAGCGGCGCGCCATGGTCATGGACATCCTGGATATCGATCCCGCCTGGCGCATGCACAGGGTCTCGGACGGTCAACGGCGCCGCGTCCAGCTATTGCTAGAGCTCGAACGCTCGTTGCGTCTCGTTCTGCTCGACGAGGTGACCGCGGAATTAGATGTCCTGGCCCGCGCCGATCTGCTGCGCTTCTTGCGCGCCGAGAGCGAGCGCGACGGGGTGACGGTGGTCTACGCCAGCCACGTACTCGAGGGCTTGCAGACGTTCGGAACCCATCTGGCGTTCCTGTCGCCCGGCCGCCTGCGCCGTTTCGCACCCCTGGCCGAGATCGCGGAGCTCACCGCCGCGCCACGCCCCGCGTCGGACGGAGACACCGGCGCGACGATCGGGGCGGTGTCACCCCTTCACCGCTTGTGCGAGCAGTGGATGATCGAGGATCGGGCCGAGAGCCGACGTGGGCCGAGGCCGGATCGGCCGGCCAGCCGCTAGCAGGATGATGGCCCCTCCACATTGGACCTCCGATTTCTTCAGATCTGGTCGCACGACATGGTGACAAACCCGCCGCTTTCCTGACAACGGCATTCGGTCTGGCAGTAGTAGGGGCCCTGCGGGCGGCAGAAGCAAGCACACGTGGGGTTAGTGGCGCAGACAGCAAGGCGGCTGGTCTCGAGACTACGGCAGGACGCAACCGGCGCGGTGGTGGGATTCTGCCATTTTTGAATGAAACAGAATGTCTGACCCACAACGCAGGTGTGCGACGCCGCGGCGCCACCCATCCC
>PMNO01000732.1:3139-3411 GCA_003161835.1 Myxococcales bacterium
CCGAGCGTGCCGCCGGATCCGAGTGAGGCGCCACCGCCACCTCGCCCGGGGCCGCAGGCTCCGGTGAAGCAAAACACCACCGCGACTAGACTGAATCGTCTCATCTTTCCAAGGCCTCCCTTCGACCGATTGGGTGACTGCAATCCACACACCAATCCCTCTGCCGCGGAGGAGCCTGAGTCGGAACGACAGGGACGAGACCAAGCCACGACGGGATTGTCCTGCCCTGGTGCACCCAGCGAATGCTCGGCGACCACGTCCGGGCGGTCTGA
>PMNO01000577.1 GCA_003161835.1 Myxococcales bacterium
GGCTCGTGGTAGGTGTGCGGCTCCTCGGGATACTCGAGGGTGTGTTCGAAGTTTTCCTTGATCGGCGGCGAACTGGTCAGCCACTCGTAGCCCTTGGAGTTCCAGGGGTTGGGGCCGGCAATGGCCCCGTACTTCAGGGCCCAAACCAGGTAGACGGCGATGATGATGAACCCAAAGGCCAGCAAGGTGGAGCCCGCCGTCGAGGCAACATTCAACGCGGTGAAGCGCTCGGGATAGATGTAGTAGCGGCGCGGCATTCCCGCGTTCCCCAGCAAGAACTGAGGAATGAAGGTCGCGTTGAAGCCGAGCACGATGAACACCGCGGCGACCATGCTCCAGCCCTCGTGGTACATCTTGCCGAACATCTTCGGGAACCAGTAGTGAATGGCCGCCAGAAAAGCCATGATCACGGCACCGACCATGATGAAGTGAAAGTGGGCGACCACGAAGTAGGTGTCGTGCCANNATGAAGGGCCCCGAGACGTAGATGGCGCCCCGGTACAACGTACCGACCCAGTTGAAGACCTTGATGGCGGTGAAGACGCCAACCAACATCGATATGACCGCGAACGCGCCGTCATCGAAGGGCGATTGGCCTGACACGAACATGTGGTGGCCCCAGGCGAAGAATCCCACGAAGGCGATTCCCAGGGACGAATACGCGATCATCTTGTAGCCGAAGATGTTCTTCCGCGCGTAGGCGGCAATCACTTCGCTCATGACCCCCATTGCCGGCAAGACCATGATGTAGACGGCTGGATGGGAGTAGAACCAAAAGAGGTGCTGCATCAGCACCGGATCACCGCCGCGGCCCGGATCGAACAATCCGAATCCGCCCACCTTCTCGATGCCGACCAACAACGTGGTCAGGCCGATAACCGGCGTCGCGAGCACCTGGATGATGCTGGTGGCATAGATAGCCCAGACGAAGAGCGGCATCTTCATCCACGTGATCCCGGGCGCGCGCAGCGTGTGAATCGTGACGATGAAATTCAATCCGGTGAGAATCGACGAGAAGCCGATGATGAACACCCCGAATAACACCGGGAACAGCGTCATCGGCGTCGTGGTGCTGTAGGGCGCGTAGAACGTCCAACCGGTGTCGGCGCCACCCGTGATCACCCCCCACAGCACCAGGGCGGCCCCGGTCCAATACACGTACAGGGAGAGCAAATTCAGGCGGGGAAACGCCACGTCCTTGGCCCCCAGCATCAGCGGCAGACAGAAGTTCCCGAAGACGCCCGGGATCGCGGGAATCATGAACAAGAAGATCATGACCATCCCGTGCAGGGTGAACATGCGGTTGTACGTGTTCGCGCTCATCAGCGTCGGTTCAGGGGTGGTCAGCTCCAGGCGAACCAGCATCGCGAAGATGCCGCCCAGGAGAAAGGCCACGAGAACCGACACGAAGTACATGACCCCGATTCGCTTGTGATCGAGCGTCTTGAGCCAAGACATGACGCCACGATCGACGTTCAAGTAGTTGATTTCTTGATAGACCGGCGCCTCGGCGGGCGCCAAGGCCGAACTATCGGCGTACTGGCTCATAGATCGCTTCCTTGGACGGTACGTTGTCCAGGTTCTGGCTGCGCAATGACTTGATGAACTCGACCAGCGCCGCCGCGTCGGGAGCCGTCAACTTGCCCCTGTAGGTCGGCATGACTGCCTTATACCCCTTCACGATCTTGGCCCGCGGATCAATCATGGAATCCGTCAGATAGGCCTCGTCGGCAATGATGGTCTCGCCGGTCTCGAGGGTTTCGCGCCGGTGATACAAGTCCAACCAGGTTGGACCAATATGTGGATCGCCATCCAGCGAATGACACTTCAGGCACCCCTGCCCCATCGCGACCTTCTTGCCGTATTCAACGAGAGTACCGTGAAAGCCGGGCCCGTCATCGCCGCCCGAATCTACGCGATCGGCCAGTCCCGCGCGCTGGTGCAACATCCACTCGTCGAATTCAGCGGGCGGCATCACCACGATCTCGCCCCACATCTGAGAATGCCAGGTCCCGCAGTACTCGGCGCACAACACCTGGTACCGCCCAGGCTTCGTGGCCTCGAACCAGGTCTCCGTGTAGCGGCCCGGAAGCACGTCCATCTTGATGCGAAAATCGGGCACGAAGAACGAATGAATGACGTCGCGGCTGGTCAGCAACAGGCGAACCGGACGGTGGGCTGGAACGTGCAACGTCCCGACCGCATTGGGACCATCCGGGTAGGCGAACTTCCACATCCACTTCTTGGCCATCACGTAGACGTCCATCGTGTCCTTGGGCGGCGTCGTGTACCAAACGTAGTCTCGATACCCCTGGACAAACCAAGCCAAAAAGAAGACCAGGGGGACGATGACGACCGCCAGCTCGAACCTGACGCTGGGCACCACCGTGGGGGTGGATTGGCGCGGGCGAATCTGGCGAAACTTGAAGAAGAAACCGAACGCCAACAATCCGACGGCCACCGAACTGACCATCGTCACCGTGATGACGAAGTAGTGCAACTCGTCCACCGACTTGGCGAACGTGGATGCCTGTTCGGGCAGCCAAAGAATGGTCCGCATGATCTCGTTCATGCGACCCTCCTTCTCCTCATGACCAGCTCCTTTCGCCAGAGCACGGTCAAGAGCGTCGCCAAAGCGACGAAGACCAGCCCGGCGCCAATGCGCATGAAACCCATCACGTACGGTGCGTAGCGGCGGTTGATGGGGTCGTACTTGAAGCAAGACAGCAGCACGCGATCGAACGACGTGCCCACCTTACCCCCGCCTGCCTCGACCATCGCCAGGCGAAAATCCCGCGCCAAAACGTCGACGCCGTAAAGATAGCGAGACACCCGTCCATCGGGCGTCAGCACGAACGCAACCGCTGCGTGTGCAAACTGCTGGCTGAGCGAGTCGTAGGCGTACTTGAATCCGACCGCCTCAGCCAGGGCAGGACTCGCCGCCGCATCTCCCAACAGAAACGGCCAGCGCCCCGGATCCGGATCGCCTCCGACCAGACGCAGGAGCCTCCCGCGCGTGTCACGCGCCAACTTCGCGTCTTCATGTGGATCGATGCTGACCGATACCGCCTGAAAGTCCTTGCCGGGTGAGAGGCCGGAACCTTTCATGGCCTTGGCGAGTCCGTCCAGAACCAGATTGCACAACATCGGGCAGCGGTAGTACCCGAGCGTGACCAGAATAGGTCGCCCGCCCAACATGGCGTCCATTTCCACCTTGCGGCCATCGGGATCGCGAAAGGTCAGCCCCGAAGGGATGTGATCACCCAGGTGTTCGATGACGTCGACGTCCTGGAGCGCGGCCAGCGGCTGTTCGCCGCCCTGCGGAAAAGCCGGAGGTAAGCGGCGATCGGACGCGCCCACTCCCCCCGCCGTCAGGAGTACCGTCACCAGGGCCGTCCCCGCCCAGATCCGGGGTCGTGCCGCGGTCACGGCGCCCCGCCCGTCTTGGACCCGCTCGGGGTCGAAACTCCGGAGGGCGGAAGCGGCCGCGCCACGGGCGGGACACCCTCGCCCGGAATGTCCGGGGGCGCGGCGATCACCTGGTCCATGGCCTGCTCGATGGGCATGTGGGCGATTCCCTTGGCGCGATCGATCCAGCCATAGCTCGAAAGACGTTTCCCGTTGGCGGCCTTCCAGACCTCGAGGCGGTGGTCGATGGAGAACGGAACTTGATCGACGATGCCGATCTCGGGTTTACCGATTTCCGTGGGGCGACGGGCGAGGCCCTGGGCATGAATCTCGCCCTGTCGCCCGACCATCAGCTGATACGACCACAGAATGCCGACCGCGAAGAGGGCCAATGAACCCAATCCGATGACTACGATTTTCCCCAGATTGATCCCGTCAGCGCCAGGCGCATGACCGCCGGGTTGACCGTGCGAAGTACCGTGGGAGTGCGCGTCGCTCATGATCTATGGCTGCCTGTAGGCCAACGAATCGGCCAGGTAGGGATCGCGCACCGGAACCGTGAACTGGCCACGCGCGCGCCACAGGCCGAAGGCAATCGTGAGTCCCCCGATGCCGACGAAGGCCGTCACCATAGTCCAATGAAACGTCAACCCATCCGGACTGATGGTGGGCATGACCAACCAATACAGATCGACGGCGTGGACCAACATGATCCAGAAAGCAACCAGGGCCAGCCGCGATCGATTTCGCTTCAACGAGCGCGAAAGGAGGGCACCGAACGGGATCAAGAAGTGCCCCAAGATCAGAAAAACCCCGATGGCCGCCCAGTCCCCCTTCAGGCGCACGATGTAGAAAGGCACCTCCTCGGGAAGGCCCGCGATCCAGATCAGCATGAACTG
>PMNO01000727.1:0-4358 GCA_003161835.1 Myxococcales bacterium
GAATCCAAAACGATCCTTGGCGCGCGCCAAGGCCTGGGCGATGGCGCGGTGATAGGCGGCATGAACAGCCTGCCGAGCTCGCCATTCTCCCAGCGTCAGCGGGCGAGCCAGCGCGGGCGTTCCCGTCGTCGTCATGGCCCACACGAACCCGCGCCCGTCGGCGTTTCTTGGCGCGGGGTGCTGCGGGACCGCCGCCCCGGACACATCGTCCGGGTCGCGGTTCATGTCGCACACGAAGCGCGATAGCAACGCCGTCACGTGAGGGATACTTCGCCCCAGGCGCAGGCCGTGTTCGAGCGGGCCGCGCTCGTCATCCCGACCGGCATCGGACGCTGACGCTGGCGGAACCACGTCATAAAGCTGGTCCACGAACAGATCCGCGTCTCCGCGCACGTCCAAGGTGGGAGCCAACGAGCCTTCGAAGCCGGTGATGGCCGTGCCCGCGTGTGGGACGCTCACCACCAGGGCATTGGGGGGCGGGATCACCACCCGCCTGCGAAACGTCGTCTCGGGATCGGGGAACTGAGGCACCGACACGCGGAAATTGTATCAGGACCTAAAACCCCAGCCTAAATCCGAGGTCGCAAATGAACCCCAGCGTGTTTCCGTCGATGCGGTCGCCGTCCGAACTGCGTCCCAGATCGGCGTACAGGTAGCGGGCGCCTATCGTCAGCTCGCCCGGCTGCAGCAGAACGGTAGCATCCGCGCCCCCGCCGATGACCAGGGCCCGGGCGGTACCACGCGCCGCGCCGAACTGCGACTCGGTGTTCGCCTTGATTTCCGTGGACGCGAAGGTGATGCCGGCCGCGCCCGACAACGACAATTCCACCGCCAGGCGTCCCGGCATCCGAATGCGCCCAACCGCCAGGATAGGGGCCTGGTTGACGTCCAAGTGTATGCCCCCAGGATAAGCTGGGGCGGCCCCGCTGTTGACCTCGCTGTGCACGTATCCGAGCGCGACCCCGGCGCTGAGGAGACGCCCCAGACGGCCGAGGCGCTTGAAGCGGCGCAGGGGGAGGGTTGCCTCGACAAACGCGGTCTGCCCGAAGGCGCTACCCAGATTCGCGACCACCCCGACTCGCGCGGCGGCTGTTCGCCACGCGCCCGCCTCCACGACCACCTGGGCCCTCGCGCCCAACCCGGTGTCGACGACGGCCGTGAGGATGGCCAGATGATCGCGCAGGGCCCGCCGTGGCACGAAGCGCACCGCGTAGACGCCGAATCGCGGAGGCGGAAGCGGATCAACGGCGCCGTCTTCGTCGGTCTGCCAGGTCACGCGGCTCGCCGACGTCGGGGTGCCCCGCTCGTCGAAGATCTCCAGAACGAAATCGACGGGTGTCTGGCCGTCGCCCTCAACCACGCTCCGGCTGGAGCCGAGGCGCGCCCGGGCCGGAAGTCCGCCCGTGACCGGCAGCGTGGCCATGCCCCGAAGCTCGCCCAGGACCGCCCGGATATCGATGTGATCCCGGCCGAGCCAGCTGGCGGGCGCGGCGATCTCGATGGATGCGCCGGTTGGCGTTGGTTGAGTCGGCAGGCGCTCTCCGTCCGCCAGCACGATCATGCCGCGGGCGGGAACCGGGTTGCCGAAGCGATCTTGCGCCACGATGGTCAGGTGAGCGACCGAGGGGCTGGCCACGACCAGATGCCGGATGTCGGAACCGATGACGATCTGGCTGGCCGGACCGGCACGCACGATCACGGCGTCGGGCCGAATGGAAGTGCCGTCGTCCATGGCCGCGACCAGAGCAACCGCACCCGGACCTTCGCCCGTGCCCAGTTGCACCGGCAGGGTGAATGCGAACCGCGCCAGCCCGGGCATTCCGCCCGTGCGCCGCACCGTCCCCGCGGACGCCCTCAGATCGATATCCTCCGAAGGAGACGGCTCGCCTGTGGGCTCGACCGCCCACACCTCGACATCCACGGTGGCGCCGACCTCGCCGTCGGGGGGCGCGACCAGCAGGACCCGCGGGTAGTCCCGGGGCTGCAGATCGACCTCGGTCTCGTTGGCGATGCCAAAGCTATTGACGGCGCGCGCGCGGCCCACCGCCGCCTGGGGAGGGACCACGATCGGAATGCTCACGTTTCCCGCGGAATCTGCCTTCTTGGGACCAAACACCCGCCCCGCGATCTCCAGCGACACGCTGGCGTTCGGACTGGTGCGCAGCGGAAATTTCGTCGCGGCCGGCAAGGTCAGGCGCGTGACGCCGTGGACGCGCGCGCCCCCCGGCAACGACACCTCCGCCGAAATGATCGCCGATTGCGGGACACGATCCGCGGGGACGCGGTAGTCCGCGGTGAACGTCCCGGGGGTCGCCCCGGGTACGAGCGGTCCTATGATGCCGACGGTGGCCTGGGTGCGCGCAGGGACAGCGACCGCCGCCAGCGGACCGGTGACCGTCACCTGCAAAGTGGTCCCGGTGTCGGCGCCGAGCGTCAGGGTCGGCTGCACGGCGGTGATCTGGACCGTGGTGGCCTGCGAGCCATCGTTCATCGATGCCTGCACCGATGCCTGCACCAACGCGTGGCTGGCCAATGTGTCGTGGGCCGAAGCGCTATTTGGCAAGAGCCCGATCAGGGCGCAGGCGTAGGCCCGCGGCACCGAGGAAAGCCCGCGCATCACGGGCCGATCCGGTCGTGAGCGGCGGGCAACGTCAGCTGAAACACCGTGACGGCCGGCTCAGCCCAATTTCCCGGGGAGTCGAGGAGTTCCAGATCACCCCCGGCGCTGCGCGCGATCTCGCGGCTCACCGCCAGGCCCAGCCCGGTGCCCGCCTCTTCGCCCTTGGTGGTGAAGAAGTTATCGAACAGCCGACCGCGCGCCGTCCGGGCGACGCCGTGCCCNNTGGTGGGGCGACACCCCGACCGCGGGCGGATCGGCCGCCAGCTCCGTTCGTAGCGTGACGCCCTTGCGAAAACGCCAATCGAGGAGCGATGCCACCCGCAACAGCACGGGAGCCACGTCGACCACCCGCTGGTTGGTTTGCGGCGCAGGTATGGACACGTGCCGCAGATCGCTGACCAGTCGGGTCAGCCGTTCCGATTGCTCGACGATGTGGCGCGCGAAGTCCCGGACCTCGTCCACGTTGACCTGGTCGCGGTCGAGCAGGAGCTGAGCGAGGCCCTTGATGGCGAAGAGGGGCTGGCGCAGTTCGTGGTTCTGTTTCGCCGCGAAACGACCAAACTCCGCGAGCCGCCCCGCCGCCGCCAGCATGTCGCGCAAACGGTGATTGTCAGCTTGCAACGCCGCCAAGCGTTCGCCGTGCGGCCCCCCCTCGGCCGAAGGTACCGGCGCCTCGGGCGCTTGCCTGTCGGACGAATCGGAAGGTCGTTCGGGGCCTGACATTGGAGGGCTCATTTTTTCCACAACTCCGTGGGGACAGGTGTCAGCAAGGGGGGGCGCGTGGGAATCTTGCGAATCTCCTGACTTTCATGCTTGGTTCGTCCGGCCATGTCCTCGACCTCGACGTCCACCGCGTTGGCTCCCACGTGGACCGGGACGGACGCGACGAAATGCCCAGCGTGGTCGACCTCCGCCGTCACTCCGTTGACCCGGACCAGACCTCCCGGATCGGTTCGGCCGGTCAATGACACCTTGTCTTCGCGGCGATCCCCGANNTCGTCGGTGGTAACGACGAATCGAGCGGGGGAATCTCCTTCATTCGCGGTTCGGGTGCGCGCGGACGTGATCGCGACGTTGTCGCCCGAGCGGCCGACGTGCGCCACCACCCGGCCGCGGCGCAGATCCACGCTGGCGCCCGCCTGCGAGATGCTGTCCAGGCGAATCTCCACCCGATCGCGCAGTTCGATCTCCGTGGAGCCGCGTCGCAGGATGGCTCGTCCGATCCCGGTCCGCACCAGATCGTCCTGGGTCAAAACATCCCCGGACACGACCAATATCCATTTACCCGAGCGTTGCGTTTCCACCCGGCCGGTTGCCTCGGTGACCTGAAAGATGTGGCTGTCGACCTGTGGTCCCACGGTCCGCACTTGGGACTTGCTCGGGGCGGCCACACCCGGGACCGCCGCGCTTCCTCCCCCCGGCGCCGATCCGCCGAGCAAACGGGAAAACCGCACGGTCAGCACGACCAGGAGGCAAAGCAACAGGATCGCGGCCGCTGCGATCAGCACCGGCGGGCGCCCGGACGGCGGCCTGGAAACTGGCGCGGCCGGTTTCGGTGGAGGGGCGGTCATGTCAAATGCGCCCCGCCGACATGGATCGGGAAGGTCATCCAAAACATGGCACCCTGTCCGACATCGCTTTGAACGTGGATGGCCCCGCCATGATCCTCGACGGCCTTGTGGACCAGGGACAAACCAAGGCCCACACCGGTCCAGGTCTCCTTGGTGGTGAAGAAGGG
>PMNO01000727.1:4375-9835 GCA_003161835.1 Myxococcales bacterium
TGGTCCCCGCCGAGGCCAGGTCGGCGGGGCCGCACAGCTCGATGGAGTCCTCGAGGACGCGTGACAAATCCAGTGGCTGAAAATCCTCCCCGGCTTGTCGTTGAACAAAACGCAGCAGATTCGCCACGATCTTGCGGATGCGGAGGGCCTGCTCCTCGATATCCTGAATCATGGGGCGTGCGGGATGTTGGCGCGGCAAATCGACCAGCAGCAGTTGGGTGAGTCCCAGCAGGCCCGTCAGCGGGTTGNNGTTGATCTCGTGGGCCACGCCGGAACCGAGCTCGCCCAGCGCCGCCAGGGATCGGGATCGCAAGATCAGGTCTTGGGCCTGGCGGAGCTCGCGCGTCTTCTCCTCGACGCGCATTTCAAGCCCGCGGTTCCACGACGAGATCTCGTCCTTCTGACGGATGATCTCCCGACGCGCGCCGTCCAGGGATCGCGCCATGGCGTTGAATGAGCCGGCCAGATCGCCGATCTCATCGCGCGCGTGCGCAGCCAATCTGACCCCCAGGTTACCCGAGGCGATTTGCCGGGATCCCGCCGCCAGTTCCTCGATACGGCCAGCGATTCGCCGGGCGAACACGCGGGCGATGAAGCCGCCCAGGATGGCCGAGATCGCGATCCACAGCAGGGTGGCCATGCGAATCCGGCTCACCGGCAACAACGCCGACGCGACCGTCTTTTCCACCACCACCCCGAATGGATATGGGGTGCCCGGAACGAATGCGCCGATCACCGGCCCTGATCGGGTCACGTACTCCTGCACCACCTCGCCGGGTGGCACCTCGCCTTCGCGCGCCGAGGGCAGCGCCTGCGGCGCCAGCGGACCGCCATGTCGATTGGCGCGCGTCATCGCGATCAAGCGACCCCGCCCGTCCAGGAGCTTCACCTCGGTGTCGTCGGTCGACAGACCCTCGACGTGAGCCGCCAGCCCCCGCAGGGCGACCTCCGCCGCCAGCACCCGCTTCGCGCCCGCGACCGATTGGGTGAAGGCCACCGCGAGGACCACATGCGGGGTGCGCGCGGGCCCGCCCAAAAAGACCGGACCCACGCCGACCCCCCGACCCAGAGCGTCGCCCAGCGGAGCCATCAGGCCCAAGGTCTCGACATCGCTCGGACGCATGGGCTCGTGTCCCTTGAACGAATCGTATTTGTCGGGGCTTTCCAGGTAGGCCGGTTGCCCGATCGGTTCGGCGTGCTCGTCGAAAAGGGCCACCGCNNGTCGGCGCCTCGTCGCCCGAGCGAGTCAGATCGAAGACCCGCGAATCGACGCGCAGGGTATCGACCATGTGATCGATTTCCGACGACACGTACTGAACGACCTGGCGGGCGAACTGCAACTCGCTCTCGTCGACGGCCGCGCGCACGGCGGCTTGCCCGATCCGGTAGGAGGAATAGCCCTCGACGATCAGGGGGACGGACGAGATGCCCAGCGCCAACAAAGTCAGCTTGGTGAGCAGCCTCATCGACACCCCGGNNGGGCAACTCGCCGTCACCGGTCGTCGCGTCGTAGACCCACACCGATACGGTGCCACTACCTGGCGGCAGGCAGGCATCGACCTTCGTCTCAGAGGGGTCGTAGTGGGGGTACGTCAACAGCTGACGCGTCTCACGGGTGGCGCCGATGTAAACCACGGCGTCGCGGCGCAGGTCATTTCCCCGCACGGTGATGCGCACGCCGCCGGCGCTGGGCCCCCGGTTCGGCTGGACGTCGCGCGGCAGGGGGGGCCCGACGTATTTGAAATACGGTGGCACTTCGTCGGAGAGTCCCGCGTCGGAACGCACCTGCACCAATACCGCACCGGCCCGGTTGCGCGGGGGCGTCCACCCGACAATCAACTGATCATTGGCGCGATCGCCGCCCGGGAGCTGTCCCACGATGGGAACACCACCCAGCAACACTTGTGACCCGGGCAGGAAGTCGCGCCCTTTCACCATGAACGGCTGATACCCGCCCAGAGCGCCCACGGTGCTCGCGAACAGCACCACCGTGGGACGCCGCGCGATACGCAGCGGGATGTCCAAGGGCGATTCGTGGCCGGCCACGTCGCGCGCCCACGCATGGAGCTGGAAGGGCTGCACCGACGGGTCCAGATCCGCGAAGCGGGGGATGGTGATGCTCACCGGACAGCGGATCTGGGGCGGGGGCATGTCCAGCGGATTGGGTGCCAGAGCCGTCGCCGAGAGCTCGATTGGTGGGCAGTCCCCGCTCCTACCATCGGACGTCTCCCAGTGGACCTGGGCCACGGCCCCCGGTCCGTCGTCGGCCACGATCGCGAAGGCCTTGGTCGCTCCCTCGCCGATGATTGAATCGGGAGCGAGGGGGGGATCGACCCTGATTTCGGGGGGCTTGTTGTCGGGCCCCAGGGACTCGAACGCATCGACAATCGGCGTGACCTTGCCGTCGGGCCCGGTCAGGTCCAGGTCGTATCGCCCGGGCGCCAAGCCCGCGGGGACACGCCCCCAAAACGTTCGGTTGCCGGTCCAATCCAGAGCGTCCAGCGCCACCACCGGGCCCACGTCGGGCAGCTGCGGATGCAGGGTCATCCGCACCGATTGCAGGTTGGTATTGAGCGCGCCTTGGCCGACATCGACAGACAAAGAGGGGCGCAGGTTCTCGACCTCGATGCGCAACACGACCGGGACATCGTTGAACGCTTGCGCGGGAGTGACGGTCGCGATGGTCGGGGGCGTGCTCGAAGAAGCGCAAGCCGCGGCCAGACCCATTCCCAGAACGCCCAGGTGCGAGACCCGGCGGAGGCGGCTAGTCAAAAAATGCCTCGGTGCGGATTTGCTTCTTTCGATCCACACCCCGGGCCATCAGCTCGCGCTTGAGCTCGGAGATCATCACCCCGTTGCCGACCAGATAGAAGGTGGGTGTTGTCAGCCCGGAGCAATCCGCCACGATCGCCGGCGTGATTCGGCCGCGGTCGCCGGTCCAACCGGGTGGCGGGCGGGTGAGGAACAGACGCAGCACGCAGCCGGCGGCCCGGCACAGGTCTTCAATCTCCGTGCGCGCGAAGAGATCCTCTTCGTCTCGCACGCCCCAATAGAGGAGGCGTCGTCCCGAAGCGGATTCCCGGGCGAGGGCGGACAGCATCGGCATGACCGCCGATACCCCTGTCCCGGTGGCGCCGAATACGATGTCCCCCACGTGTTGCCCGTCCAGAACGAAGAAGCCATGTGGCCCCGTCATGAGCACCGGCGCCCCAAGTGGCAGCGCCATGAGATAGTCCGACGCTGCACCGTCGGGAATGACCCGGACGATGAAGCGCAGGTGCTGGCCCTGGTCACTGGGCGAGGCGATCGANNCCAGCCCGAAATTCCAATTTGGGTGGGACTTGCATGTCCAATCTCAGGTCAACGATCCCTGGCGCTATCTCCGATCGGCTGATGAGGGTGGCCGTCAGCGACCCGGATGCGGGCATGGTCCTGGCTCCACCCGTTGATCCTTCAGGGGGAGTTCCTGGTGTCGATCCTGGTACCGGGTCGGCCATCGGCGCAATACTACCAAGGCCACGTCGTGGTAGGTTCCCGACATGCGCATTCCCGTGATTGTTTCCCACGTCGTTGATGGCGGCTTCGTCGGTGTTGTCGCGGTGGCCCGATGCCGCCCGGTCACCGCCCTGATGCTGGCACTCCTGATTCCGCTCGGCGGTGGTTGCAACAAGAAGAGCGAAGGGCCGCGGCCGGCGACCATCGCCCCGAATCCTGCGGCCGCGAATCCGGCCGCCCCCACGATGGGTGCTCCGACACCCTCGCCGCCCTCGACCCCTGGCGCATCTGGGACCCTGTCCGGAAAGATCGTGTTGGCGCCGGAACGAAGGGGCGACGTGACGCCCAACGACGTTGTCTACCTGGTGGCCCGACGGATCTCCGACAACCCCAGCGCCCGGGGATCTCTGGTGGCGGTCAAACGATTTTCAGCCAGTTCCTTTCCCATCGAATTCACGCTGGGCGCGGGCGACATGATGTTCAAGAACGGCGCGTTCGAGGGCGATCTCACCCTGGCCGCACGCGTGGACAAGGACGGTGATCCGATGACCCGCCGCAAGGGGGACGTCTTTGGAACCGTGGATCGGGTCAGGGTCGGCAGCGCGGGGGTGGAGGTCAAGCTGGACAATTTGCAGAAGGAAGACGAATCCCTGGCGGGAGGTGCGCCACCCATGCAGGGGGGCATGCCGCCGGGACATCCATGACGCCCCGGCACTTTCCTGGGGGCTACGGCCGCCAACGACAAAAACGATAAAAACGGAGAATCGAATCGATGCCCGACTACAAGAAATTGCGCGACATGGTCAGTCACCGCGTGACGTTCGAATACGACACCGGCGCCAAGATCGTCGGATACGTGGCGTCCTGTGCCCCGGCCAGCGGCCCCGTGCAGCTGGTGGTGTTGTCCAAGGTACAGATCATGGACGGGCGCAACGTGGTCATGGCCAGGTACGACGAGCTGCCGATGGTTCCCAACAACCTCATCGGATTCACCATCACCGAAGGGCCCATGTGACATTGTCATGAGCACCGACCAAAGCACCGGCGTCATTCAGTCCATCGCCCGCGCAGGGCGCAGTTTCCCGCCCGCGCCCGATGTCGTGGCGCGGGCGCTGCTCGACGAGGGGGCCTACCGGGACCTCTATCGACGCTCCGTGGAAGATCCCGAGGGCTTCTGGGCGGAGATGGCCGGTAAGGAGCTGGCCTGGTCGCGCCGCTGGGATCGGGTGCTCGACTGGCAACCTCCTTTCGCGCGCTGGTTCGACGGCGGCACCTTGAACGTGTCGGTCAACTGCCTGGACCGGCACCTGGCCACGCGCGGCGACAAGACGGCGGTGATCTGGGAGGGCGAGCCCGGCGATACGTTGCGGATGACGTACCGCGAGCTCCATGCCGAGGTTTGTCGGTTCGCGAACGTTCTCCTCGCGCAGGGCATCGTGGCTGGCGATCGCATCGCGATCTACATGCCCATGATCCCTCAGGCGGTGGTGGCGATGTTGGCGTGCACCCGGGTGGGGGCCGCGCACACCATCGTCTTCGGCGGATTCTCTGCCGATTCGTTGCGTGATCGGATCAACGATTGCGGGGCCAAATTGTGCATCACGGCCGATGGTGGCTATCGGCGCGGCAAGGAACTGTCGCTGAAGGCCAATGTCGATACCGCCCTGGAAAGCACTCCCACCATCGAACGCTGCATCGTCGTTCGCCGCACCGGCCAGGCGGTCACGATGCGCGCGGGGCGCGATCTCTGGTGGCACGACGCGATGGAGGGCGTGAGCTCCGACTGCCCGCCCGCCGCGTTGCCCGCGGAACAGCCGCTTTTCATCCTGTACACGTCGGGCACCACGGGCAAGCCCAAGGGCATCGTGCACACCACCGGGGGCTATTTGCTGGGCGCGCACTTGACGACGAAGTACGTCTTCGATCTGCACGAGGACGACACGTACTGGTGCACCGCCGACATCG
>PMNO01000727.1:9884-15357 GCA_003161835.1 Myxococcales bacterium
CCGAGGCGTGGATGTGGTATCACCGCAAGATCGGCGACGAGCGCTGCCCGATCGTCGATACGTGGTGGCAGACCGAGACCGGCGCCATCATGATTTCGCCTCTCCCGGGCGCGACGACGACGAAGCCCGGGAGCTGCACCTTGCCCTTCTTCGGCGTGGTTCCGGAGGTCGTCAAGCGCGATGGCACGCCCTGCGCGGCGAACGAAGGCGGTTTTTTGATCCTGCGCAAGCCCTGGCCGTCCATGCTGCGGGGTATTCACGGCGATCCCGAGCGCTACGCCAAGCAGTACTGGTCCGAGGTTCCCGGCGCCTACTTCACGGGCGACGGAGCGCGCCGCGACGAGGACGGCTACTTCTGGGTCATGGGCCGGGTGGACGATGTCTTGAACGTCGCGGGCCATCGTTTGGGCACCGCCGAGATCGAGAGCGCGCTCGTGTCCTGTCCCGGAGTCGCGGAAGCGGCGGTGGTGGGCCCCCCCCACGAGCTGAAGGGACAAGGGATCTGCGCGTTCGTGACGTTGAAGACAGGCACCCCGGCAACCCCGGAGCTCAAGAAGATCCTGTCCGATCATGTGGTGCGGGAAATCGGTGCCCTGGCGCGGCCCGATGAGATCCGGTTCACGGACGCCTTGCCGAAGACCCGATCGGGCAAAATCATGCGCCGCTTGCTCAAGGAAATCGCCACCAGCGGTGTCGCGAAGGGTGACACCACCACATTGGAAGACATCAACGTCCTGGCACGCTTGTCCGCCGCTATCGGCGAGGAGGAATAGCTCCTCCTCAGCAGCCGGGGCGCGCTCAGGGTGCTCGAGCCGCCCGCGTGCGCTTGATGCTGGGCAGCGGGGTCCTGCCCAGCAACAGGGGCATGACTTTCCCGTCGGTGATCAACTCGAAGTGCCCGTACTGTGACCGCAAGCTGAGCACCCGGGCCGACCTGTCGGCGGCGGAGAGTTGCCCGAGCCGGCCCGGGATCTCGGGAACCGTCCGGGCGTAGGGCAGCGCCCGGACGAAGGGATCCGCCCACTTGGCGGTCCCCTTCACGACCAGGGTCATCTGATTGCTCGGGCTTCTGTCCAACCAGGCCCGGAATTCGGGCTCGTTGCCGTAGAGCGCGTCGATCAGAATCACATTGTGCACGGACGGCTCGTCCAACCACGGCACGATGGTGCGATAGGCGGCTGAATGGCCGACGAGAATCACGGGTCCGTGCGGCGGCTCGATGCGCGCGCGGCGCAACGATGACGCCAGCTTGGCGCGGAGATTCCCCCAGTCCGATTTCTCCTCGGCTGCGGCTGGCGCTTCGGGGGCGACGAACAGGGCATTGCGCTGACTGGACGCGAATTGCCGCGCCAGCTTGTGCTCGCGCCAGGCCTCGTCCACGTGCACGTAGTAGCCGTGCACGTACACGACGATTCCGGCCGTGCGTCGATCATAGCCCGCCGGACGAAACACGTGCACGGGNNCTCCGCCGCAAGTCACTTCTGAGTCGCGCGCCGGGTGATCAGCAGATGGTCGTGACCGGCGCTGTCTGGATAGCCAAACCGGAACGTC
The DNA here is from genome assembly GCA_003161835.1 of Myxococcales bacterium. Taxonomy (GTDB): domain Bacteria; phylum Myxococcota_A; class Polyangia; order Fen-1088; family Fen-1088; genus FEN-1088. The sequence goes on from PMNO01000727.1 coordinate 11,436, forward strand.
AGCGGCTCCGCGCCGTCCGTCCAGAGCGCCTTGAAGACCTCGGTAGGCCGGTTGCCGCCCCCGAGGAAAGGCCCGTCGAAGCGTCCGAACGGAATTTGCTCGAACCCGGCGGCGCGGGCCTGATCGGTGGGAATACCGGTGCTGTCCGAGACCATCCACACCATGTTGTGCAGCAGGTAGTTCCGGATGGCGCCGAATTCCTTCCACCACAACAGATAGCTCGCCGCTTTCGTCATGGCCGCCACCTGGCCCTTGGCCTCGAGGTGGCGCAGCACCGAGGGATCGGCGCCGAGGTGGGTGTCATCCAGGTTCACCGCGATGTGCCGAAAGGTTCGTCGCGGACCACCGGCGTGGGGCTGGTATTCGATCTCCACGCTGGCGAACGGGGAACGGCGCCCCGACACGGATTCCGCCGCACTCAGGCCTTCGGCGGTGAGATATTCGAGCGCGCCGCTGGATTCGACCCGAAAGAATCTCACCGACACGATGTCGAAATCGTTCACGGTGAGCGCGACCACGGCGTAGGTCAGATCGCCCGGCAGCTTGTTGCCCTTGGCGAGGTGATCCATGTCCACCGTCTTCGAATGGCCAATCGAAAAAAGATGGTTCACCTTCTTGCGCACTTCGGCCAAGGCCACCGAGAGGTCGGCGGGGTCGATCTGCTCCAGCGCCCGGGGATCGCCGGCTGGCTCCAGGGACAGGGTCGTGATCTCCGATGCCTTCGGAAAGACCACGAGGGCGGTCAGCAAATCCCCACCCCCGAACGGATAGACCACGCGACCAGGGAGATCCGCCGTGGGCACAACCTGATCGAAGAACGGGCGCGCCCGCGCGAGCCAGTGCTGCGTCCATTGCGCCACCAGCGACGCCAGAATCTTGCAATGACCGTCGACAATCCGGGCGTCGAGGCGGGCCGGAATGTCGCCCGCAGGCGCGCAGGCGGTCACGCGCGCCAGGGTTCGAAGCTGCGCCGCGAAATCCAGGAGTGTCTCGTGCGCCCCCGAACCCGCGGCCGGCGGCATGCCTTCCGCCTTGTTGGGACTGGCGGGTCCTGTGGACGGCGGAGCGGGCCGCACCGCCGCCGCGGGCGCGCGCGGGGCGCTCGGAGCGGGCGGGGTAACCGGCGCCGCCGGAGGCGTGCCCCAGGCAACGACAAGGAACGCCGCGAGGGCGGGAACGCAACCGAGGTGCATCTCGCGACTATATACGGGCAAGCGTCTTGGGACACCCCGTCGCAACTGGGCGCCCAGCCAGGGACCGGTCACTGTCAACCTCCGCGGTCAACCTGTCCGACGGCTGCGATATACTTTTCCTCATGCCCACCGAGCGTCACGCTGGCGGCACGCTCGGACTCTTCTCGGGGGTGGGCCTGGTGGTGGCCAATACCGTTGGGGTGGGGGTCCTGACGAACACGGGATACATGGCGGGGCGGCTGGGCGCGCGCGAGATCTTGCTGGCCTGGCTCGTGGGGGGGGTGATGGCGATGGCGGGCGCCCGGTGCTATGCGGCGATAGCGCAAGAGATCCCGCGCTCCGGGGGCGAGTATCGCTATCTGTCGGACTTGCTACATCCCTTCTTGGGGACCCTGGCGGGCTGGACCTCGTTGCTGGTGGGATTCTCGGCGCCGGTGGCGCTCGCGGCCTCGACCGCGGGACCCTTCTTCGCGACGCTGGTTCCGGGGGCACCGCCCACCGCGGTCGGCGTGGCCCTGATCGCGGTCGCCACCGTCACGCAGGCCTTCGACCTGCGGTGGTCGAAGGGCACGCAGGACGCACTGGCCCTGGTCAAGGTGGTGTTGCTGGTGGGCTTCGTGGTGGTCGGATTCGCGCTGGGATCTCATGCAATGCCGGGGTGGCATGCGCCGCAAGCGACCCCCGGATTTCCCCTCCGGCCCTTCGCGGTATCGCTGGTTTACATTGCGTTCGCTTTCTCCGGCTGGAACACGGCGATCTACGCGGCGGAAGAGTTCAGAGATCCGCGCCGCACGGTGCCGCGGGCGATGTTGCTGGGTACGGCGCTGGTCACCGTCATCTATCTGGTCGTGAACTGGATCTTCGTCGCGAACCTCTCCAGCGAACGTCTGAACGCGTGGCTGAAGGTCGACACCGCGCGCATCACCTTGGCCCACCTCCTCATGGAGCAGCTTGCGGGAGAGGCCGCCGCGCGGTTGGCGTCGCTGTTTGTCGTGCTGTCCCTGGCGTCGTCGGTGATATCGATGACCATGGTGGGACCGCGGGTATCCGCCGCCATGGCGAACGAGGGCTTTCTCCCGCGCGCGCTGGCCGGCCGGGCNNTCGGTTGGCGCGATCCTGACCGTGACGTCGGGACTGACGGTGGCGGCCCTGATGCGCCTGCGGTTCGGACGCACGACCCGCGCGCGACCCTCGTGGTTCGTCATGGCCTGCGCCTTGATCTATGTCTGCGGATCGATCTGGATGCTGTGGTTCACGCTGACGGAGGCTCCCCGCACCCTCTTGTGGCTCGCCGTCGTGACGGCGGTGGCGGCGGGCGCCTACGCCGTCACGGCACGCGCCCGGGCCCGAGCGCGTGCCGAGCGGCTTTGACGACCGGGGACGCGCGACGGATCAGGGAGGCGCGCCGGTGGCGGCTTCGATTTCCCGTTTCCGTTTCATCGATCGCGCGACCAACTCCGACACATTGAGCACCTGGACCTTCTCGGCCGCGTTCCGATCGTTGACGCCATCGGTGAGCATGATGGTGCAAAAGGGGCACGCGGTCGCGACGGTGTCGACGCCCGTCGCCAAGACCTCGTCGACCCGGTTGTGATTGACACGGGTGCCGGTCTTCTCCTCCATCCACATGCGGCCGCCCCCCGCGCCGCAGCAAAATCCGTGTTCGCGGTTGCGGGGCAGCTCGACCCGGGCCGTGTCGGTGGGGACGGCATCGAGGACATCTCGCGGGGCATCGTATTCGCCGTTCCAACGGCCGAGATAGCACGGATCGTGAAACGCGATGGACTTGCCTTGGGTCTTGGCGGCGTCGATCTGGACCTTGCCGGATGCGACGAGTTCGCGGATGAGCTGGGTGTGGTGGCGCACCTCGAAATTGCCCCCCAGCTGCGGATACTCGTTCTTGATGGTGTGCAGGCAGTGGGGGCACGCGGTGATGACCTTCTTCACCTTCTTCGCGTTCATGTTCTCGACATTTTGCTGGGCCTGCATCTGGTACAGCATTTCATTGCCCGACCGCCGCGCGGGATCGCCCGTGCACCCTTCCTCCAGGCCCAGGACCGCAAAGTCGACGCCGCCCTCTTTCAGAATTTCCACCAGAGCGACGGTCTGCTTCTTGATGCGGTCATCGTACGCGCCCGCGCAGCCCACCCACAGCAGGTATTCGGCGTTTGGGTTGTCGTCCAGAGTCGGCACGCCCTTGCCCTCCGCCCAGTCCATGCGCTTGTCGGCGGCGATGCCCCACGGGTTGCCGTTGCGCTCGAGGTTGGTGAAGGTGCGCGCCAGGTCGGGTGGCACCTTCTCCTGCACCAGCACCAGGTTCTGGCGCATCTGGATGATCTTCTCCGGATGTTCGATGAAGACCGGGCAGACCTCCTGGCAAGCACCGCAGGTGGTACACGCCCAGAGCGTTTCCTCCGCCGTGCGCCCGCCGATGAGCGGCACCACCTGCTCGTCCCGGGCGGCCGCCGCGCGACCGTGCTGAAAACGGCCCAGGAGGCCATCCAGCGGTCCCCGATCGGGCAGGCGGCTTTTCATGTCGTCCCGGACATCGTGCACCACCTGCATCGGGGACAGGGGCTTGCCCGTATTGAACGCCGGACATTCGTTGGTGCAGCGCGCGCACTCCGTGCATGCGAAGCCGTCCAGAAGCGACTTCCAGGTGAAGTCCTTGAATTCCGAAACCACTCCGGTTTGCGTGATGTCGTCTGCTTCCAGATTCAGCTTGGGCA
>PMNO01000727.1:15419-17043 GCA_003161835.1 Myxococcales bacterium
ATGGCGCCCAGGATGGCCCCCGCGTCGCGGCTCATGGGGATGAGGCGTGGCTGCAAGACCACCCGGCGAAATACCGCGAACGCGATGAGGATCAGAACCACCAGGTTCGCCACGTCCATGACCGCCCACGCCGCGCGCGCCAGCCCGGTGCCAAGGATCATCGCCAGCGAGAACGACGGGAACAATCCCTGAATCAGGGTCTCACCGGTGCCCAGCGTGATCACGATGAATCCCCAGAAGATCGCAAAGTGATACTTGCTGCCGATGGCCGTGACCAGGCGTTGCCAGCGCGCCGCCGGGATCACGGCCTTTTCGATGACCTTCTTTTGCCCGAAGAAGAACGTGAGGACGGATGAAATGCGCGCGGAGGTCGGGCCGCCGAGATCGACCGGCCGTCCGGTCAGCACCTGTCGGCCAAAACGACGGAGGGTCCAGAGGAACAGTCCCAGCGAAGCGGATAGGAGCGCCAGAAACAAGACACGCTTCATGATGGCGACAAGGGTATCCGAGCGCGGCTCGCGCCGCGAGAAACGGCACTCCGGCGATGGGCTCGGTTCGTGGCTCGGCCTTCAGGGCCGGCGCCGGCGCTGGTATCGCACCAGGGCGAGCACCAGCAACACCGCAACCAGGAGCGCCGCCGCCAGGGCGATCGGCGTGCCCCGGACCAACGTCAGACCTTCCACGATCGCGCGGAAAGCCGCGGTCACGCCGCGCGTGATGAGGCCTCCGAAGCGCACCGCGAGGGGCAACAGCGAGAGCAGGGCCATCGCTTGGACCAACCGTCTGGCAGACCGTCCGGGCGGCCCGAAACCGGTGGTGCCCGTCGAGCCGGGCGCGGTCGCGGGAAAACCGGCCGGGCGCCCACCATCAAAGGCTGCCCGGTGCGCCGGATCCGACAAGATCTCGTAGGCTCGATTGATCTCGGCCATCTTGGCGCCGGCGAGCTCCGCGAGCGGATTGCCCTGATGGCGATCCGGATGATATCGCGCGCCCGCCGTCCGGTAGGCGGCGCGGATCTCGGCCAGGGTCGCCGTGCGCGGGACCCCCAGGACGAGATAAGGATCCGGTTCCGGGGCGGCGGCCATCAGTGCTTCGCCGACCGCGCGGCCCCCCCCGACGCATTCGGGGACTGAAGGTACCGGAACAGATCGGCGTCGGTCGATAGAACCAGCCAGCTGTCCTTGTCGACGGTCGTTCGATAGGCCTCCATGGTCCGCACGAATCGGTACAGCTCGTGGTCACGGTTGTACGCCGATGCGTAGATGCCGGTTGCCTCGGCGTCGCCTCGTCCCATGATCTCCTGGGTCTTGCGGTAGGCCTCGGATTCGATGACCTTCAACTCGCGCTCTTTCTTGCCGCGAATCTCCGCGCTCTTGCCTTGCCCTTCGGACCGATGGCGGTCTGCGATCCGTTTGCGCTCTGAAATCATACGGTCGAACACCTTGGCCTGCACGCTCTCGATGTAGTTCACCCGCTGAATCTGTAGATCGACAAGTTCAATTCCGTAGTCTGGGACGACGCGCGAGGCGCGCTCGAGGATCAGCCGGGTGATCTTGTCGCGCCCAAGCTCCACCTGGCGCATCGCCTCGGCCTCCATGACATCTTCGACCTCCTCGGCGCGCTC
>PMNO01000510.1 GCA_003161835.1 Myxococcales bacterium
CTGAATCCGTGGACGCCGCCCGACTTGGCGCCATTGCTCAGCATGTACTCGTCCCAGCCGTCGCCCTTACCCAGCATGACCTTTCCGCCGCCGATCAGTTGCAGGTCCCGGCCGGTGCCCGAGTTCACCGTCCAGTTCGAGCTGGGGGTGGTGTTGTTGACATAGAACAGCTTGCCCGCCGAGTCTTCGTAGAGGATGAACTCCTTGTGGTTCACCGGACCACCGGCGCCCCCAGGTCCGACCGCTCCGCCTGACCCTGGCTGGGTGGAACCGCCAACTCTGCCTCCCGCCGCCGCGCCTCCCGTGCCGACGCTGCCGCCTGAACCAGAGGCGGCGCCACCGGTCCCGCTCACAGCGCCCCCCGTCCCCGAGTTGTTCCCACCGGTGGTCGAGACCGAGCCGCCCGTGCCGTCCAACGGGGCGGCACCGCCAGTACTGATCGAGACCGCGCCTCCCGTCCCTTTGCCTCCGGTTCCTACAACGGTGCCGCCTCCGGTGCCCCCCCCGCCCGCTGGCGAGCCAGAACTACAGGCCGCGCCGCAAGCGAGCAGCACAGAGATGGCCAGTGGAGATAGCTTTGACATGATCCGCATGGACTTGATCCTTTGAGTGGGGGGGGCCATGCAAAGATCGACTCCATTGGGAGCACAGCGATCGTTGCGGGGCAACATCGGACTCTCCTCGAGCATGGGACGGGGGCTACTGAAGGACCCACTCGAGGATCGAGTCAAACAACTTGATTCCATCGGCGTTCAGACCCGCCGCGAGTGCCTCACGAATGGCGAAGCCCGCTCGCCGGGCAGGCGCCGCCATCCCCGACATCATCGCCCCCTTCGGGTAGCCAAAGATGGCCGCGTGAGCGGTGTTCCCTGGCATGGTCGCGCCAATAACGACGGTTGCGGCATTGGTACCAGCCGCCCATCCAAGCTCACCCGCCTTGGCGGCGATCGTAACCATTCCGGTCGCGGTTCCAATGAGCGCGCTACCCGCAGGAACGATAGTGACGGCAGAGACGCCGCTATCGTGATCGCCGGACATGGCCATTCCCATCTTGCTGAATTCAGCGTCCTCGATAACCATGCAAGGAATCGCGATATCCCTGAGCTTGGATTGGAGAGGACCCGACTCGGCGCTGCTGGAGATCACCACCAGATCGGCACCAGCCACGGACTGGGCCGTCACAGCAGCATCGGTGACAGGAGTAACGGTCTGGAATCCGTGCGCCATGATCCGGCCGATCATGAGCATGTCACCTGGCGTCGGCGTTCCCTTGCTCGTGATGACCAGGAAGGCCTTTAGATTTCCTGAACCACCACCAGCCGCTCCTCCCGTTCCGGCGACAACGCCACCGCCTTTGCCTCCCGCGTTCATTCCCCCCGTCGCCTTCAAACCACCCGTCCCCGAGTCGCTTCCGCCCGTCTGGGCAGGCCCACCGCCGCCGGTGGCCGGCGCTACACCGCCCGAACCCCCTCCAGTGCCGGTTGTCCCGCTGCCCCCCGTTCCCTGGCTACCACCGGTACTGAACGAGCCGCCACTTCCGGGCTGGACCGCCCCCCCGGAACCTGACGTCGCGGCGCCCCCCGAACCCGACAGGGTACTACCTCCTGTCCCCCCCGCCGACCCCGCATCGCTACCGGAACAACCCACGGCGAACCCTGCCGCGACCAGAGTGACGCCCACGCCAACCAAACGCACGACCGATGTCTTCAAGCCAGCTCCAATCCGACAAAGTTTCCGCAAGCGGGCTCCGCGCCAAATCCCGTCGACGGGAGGCCCATGATGTTCTGGATGGTGCACCCCAACCGCTGATGGATCTGGGCGCCCGAATCCACCATGTATCCCGTTCGCTTCAACTTACCGGCGGCGCCGCCCACGAGCGCGATGGGATATCCGTTTGTCCCGTGAGGGCCCGTGGCCAATTCGTTGCCCCACACGACCAGGGAATTGTCGAGTGCCGTCTTGCTGTTCGCCTGTGGGAAGGACGCCAACCTCTTGCCCAGATCGGTGACCAGCTGGGCATAGTACTGCCCAACTCCCGTACACAAGGTACCGGCGACCGAGGGCCCCCCCTTGTCGGCGTGCGCGGCATCGTCGTGAAAATCGGCTGGCATCCCCGGCAGGTTCAGCCACTGGTAGTGGAAGTGTCCACCGCCGTGACCAAACTGAAATGTCAAAACACCGACCAAGTTACAGGCCACCGCGTTGGCGATAAATTCCATGTAGAGGCGCATGAGCGTGTCCGCGTTGGCTTCGTCGGCCTGAGCCTTCAGAGAAACACCCGCCTGTGATGGCTTCATCGTGCTGCACGACGCTGGCCGGGTGGTTGAGCCGGGAGAGCCGGGGGTCATGTTGCCGGAGAGGCGATTTTCGAAGTCCCTGACTGCCGAGAGGTGCGAGTCGACCTTCATGCGCTCACTGGCGCCCAGGCGCCCTTCGAGGAGCGTCAGATCGGTAGCGACAGCATCAAGCACCGATTTTCGCTGCGCCAAACGGAGAGTCGCCGCCGCGGTGGCCGCGTTCGCAGTAGCCATTCCCGCGGCACCACCCGCACCGGTGGCGGCTGGAGCTGCGGGCAGGGAACTGAACAGCCTTGTGTACAGCGCGTAGATGTCCGTCTCGACCGGAAGCTGCTGGCCGGCGGTGGCGCAGGGCCAAGAGGCCCGACCGGCATTGATCAGGCTGTGGTTCTCGGCGACAACCCCGCAATGGAGGTTCTTGAATGGGTTCGTGAACGTCAATTGCTTGATCAAGATTTGATCGACCGAAGGACCGCCACCAGCGGGCGCCCCCGCCGATATGTTGTCCACGCCGGAGTAAAGACCGTGCCAGCCCCAGTCGTGACCATTGCCTTGAGGCGAGCCCTTCTTGTTCAGGTTCACACCCTTGATGAGGGTGACCTTGGGTCCGACCGAAGGCTCGGCCAGCATGTCTTTGAGAATCTCGGAGGTCCAGGCGGTCCCGGTGGGCCAGAAGGTTTCTGGATGCGTCCCATTGGTCTGCATCAAGAGAACCAAGTTGGGCCGGGTGACCGCGGTTTGCGCGAACGCGTGCTTGAGAAACGACGGGACGAGCAGGGTCGAGCCCGCGGCACGCATCAATGTCCGTCTAGAGAACTGAAAATTGGCGGAGGAACTCATCGATCTTCCTTCCTATTCACGAAGTTCGAGTGAACAACTGCGCTGAGGACCAGGTCCTTGATGTGTCCGCCCCCCTGGGAAAATGCGCTCGCCCAATCATTCACGACACACTTGTCGCTGGTCACCGCCGGCCGGGCCTGGACGAAACTGAAGAAATGCTCCGTCATGCACGTTTCCAGCAGCTTGCTCTTCGCAAGCATGCCGGCCAATTGAGCCGGGCCCTCGAAGGC
>PMNO01000450.1 GCA_003161835.1 Myxococcales bacterium
GTTTTTTTTCTTAAGCATTCTCGCCGCCTCCTCCGAGCAAATAAAGTACCGCCATGCGGACGGCCACGCCGTTGGTCACCTGGTCCAATATGACCGAATGGTCGCCGTCGGCCACGTTCGACGCCAGCTCGATGCCGCGATTGATGGGGCCGGGGTGCATGACAATCACTTTTTTCGGAAGTTTGGAGAGCTTTTCAAGGTCCAGTCCATAACGCTCCCGATATTCGCGGATAGAAGGGAACAGGCCGCTGCCCTGGCGTTCACCACCGCGCTGTCCCTGGTTCCCGTGACCGCCATCGCTTTCACCATCCTGCGCAGCATGGGCTCGCTCGATGCGCAATCGCGATTGTCCGATTTCGTGGCGACCAATGTGTTCCCGGGAATGGAAGATGTCGCCGATCGTATCGAGGGCTTTTCAAAAAACATCAGCGTCGGTGCCCTGGGGGGCGCCGGCCTGGTCTTCACGATCGTCACTTGCTACTCGCTCTACAGCTACGTCGAACGCATCTTCAACGATATCTGGCGCGTCGGGGAGCGGCGCACGATCTTCGGCAAGTTCTTGACGTTTTACGCCCTCGTGACCCTCATGCCCGCCATGGCGTCGATGTCCCTCTACTGGTCGGGCCGCTTGATCGGGGCCAGCACGGCGTCGCGGTTCCTCGCTCCGTTGGCCATCCAGGTGGTGGGGCTGTTGTTGATGAACAAGCTTCTGCCACGCACGAACGTCGCGTGGCGAGCGGCGCTGCTCGGCGCGCTCTTCACCGCCGTGGTTCTGGAAGCCGGAAAATTTGCCTTCATTCGCTTCGCCAAAAAGATGTTGTTGGACAGCTACAACGGCGTCTACGGGTCCTTGGGCCTGATTCCTTTGTTGTTGGTTTGGATTTACGCGTCCTGGCTCATGGTGTTGCTGGGAGCGGAGATCGCGTTCGCGGTGCAGAACCTGCGTATCCTGGAAGCCGAAGACCGCCGCAACCGGGGGGACGAACCCATCAATGGATTGCTGGCGGCGCAGCTGTTGTCCGTGGTAGCCGCCGCCCACGAAATCTCCGGGACGGCAATGCCCCAGACCCTGTTGGCCAGCCAGTTCGGGCTCACTCCGGAGGTCGTGGTCCGCATCGTTGATCGACTCAAGCAACGCGGGCTCATCGCGGAGGTTCAGGGTGATATCAACGGATACATTCCCGGGCGCGCGGCTGGCGGCATCACGCTCGACGAAGTCTTGGTGGCGTTTCGGTCAACCGATCTGGAGTTGGCGGAGGGCACCACATCCCCCGCCTTGCGCGCGCTGGTCGCCGATCTGGAGGAAACACGCCAGAGGCGGATACAGGGCCTGACCATCGCCGACCTGATACCGCCGCGGTCGCCGGTGGACGAGGCCAAGGGGTGACGAAAACGCCCCGCGCCACTCACGCCATCCGGACGCGGCGAACCTCACGAAAAATGTCCGAGGCCTCATCGTGCGCGCGGACGATCATCGTCACGCCGCCAGCGTCGAACTCGTAGATATTGTAGCGCGCGCGGCGTTCCGCACCGCCGGCGTACGACGCCGATCCCGCGCCGACCACCGGAATCGAAGACCCATTCGGACCGAGCAAAGTGGCGTTTTCGTCCTGATGGTCGTGCCCGTGCAACACTGGATCCGCACCCACCCGGACCAACAGGTCAGACAGCGCCTTCCGATCTTTCAGATTGCGATCCTCGCCGCCCTTATGGTGCACGGGCGGATGATGTAGCAGGACGATCCGCCTTCTCGACCGCACGGGAGGTGAAGTCAGCGCGGCTTCGACCTTTGACAACTGCTCGGCGCCGATCTCGCCCCAGGCGCCCAGATCCCCGGTGGCGACGCAACTGTTCAACGCCACCAACGCCAGCGGGCCGCGGAGACGAACAAAAGGGTAGCTCCCCCGGCGCTGCTCGGTGGCCGTGGCGTCACCCGCGAAGGACGCGGCGTCATGCGTTTGATAGCCCCCGAACAGCGCTTCGAACGCTCCGCTTGCCACCACCTCGGGGACGTACGCATCGTGATTGCCGGGAATGACGGTGGTCGCGTCGGGGCCGCCCGCGAACGCCTCGATCCACCGCAAGGCCGCGCGCCATTCCGCATCCAGAGAGACGTTGGACAGATCGCCCGTCAACGCCAGGTGATCGGGGTTCTGATCTCGCAGATCCTGGCCAAGCGCGTCGAGCAGCTCCATCTTGTGCTTGCGCCGGCGGTTCACGACCAAGTTCAAAACACCGACTGCCCGCTTGCCCAGGAAATCGCCGACGCGCGCGCCGTCGAATCCACGAAAATGCGGATCGGTCACGTGCGCCAGGCGAAACAAAGTCAGACCTTTCTGTCCAACCCGCCCGACGGCACACCCGGTTCAGCCAACGCGGACTCAGACGTCGGCGCGATCTGGACGTCCGCCAGCACGCCGAAGTGATCGGACGGGTACACGCCATCGGCGTCCGGGCGCTCAAAGACCACCCGCGCCTCCCGGATCGATCCTCGCCCGTCGCGTCGGGGAGCGGTGACGAAGATGTAGTCGATCCGTCGGTCCGCGCGCAGCCAGTTCATGCGCGCGCGAAACGGGTTCTGGCGCGCCCACGTGATTCCTGGTTCTGCCGCGCGCGCCGTGGCCCAGGCGTCCTGGTAGAACACCCGGCGTGACTCGAGCGTCGTGAGACCGCACAGCCACCGGATCTCATCCGACTCCGGGACCGTATTGAAGTCCCCCAGCAATACTTGCGGCTGTTCCAGCCCCGGCGCCCGCAGCGCGATCTCGGCGTCCAGGGACAAGACCTGATCCTCGCGCAGCTTGCCTTCGTTTTGGCGGTAGCTCAGATGCGTCGTGTGGATCCATAGCGGGCCGGCCGGACCGTCCAACTCAACGGACAACACGATGCGCCCCTCGACGTCGGTCGCGTGCGGCAATCGCCGGTGCGCGCTGCGGCGCACAGGGAAGCGCGACACCACGGCCAATCCTTCCGTCCCTCCCCCCCACGCCGTCGAGGGTGCGAACACGTGATGCGCGTGCAGACGATGCGCCAATGTTTCGGCCTGGTTCACCAGTTGCCCGGGTACCTCGCGCACCTCCTGCAACGCCACCACGTCAGGCGCCAAGCTTTCCAGCTCAGCTCCAACTAGCTCCAGCCGGCGCTGATGGGGCCCATTTTCCCCCCACAGGTTCAAGGTGATCACACGCAGCGCGTCCGCGGCGCGATCGTTCGCCGGCATTCCGCTCATGTCCCCCGATACGTGCACTTGCTGTCGGTCGTCTCCCAAACGGTCACCGCTGAAAGCTGCGGAATCCGTCGCCGCACGTCGCCCCAAATGTAGGCCGCCAGGACCTCACAGGTCGAGTTGTCGAGGCCCGGCACGTCATTCAGGTAACGGTGATCCAGTCGCGCGTGCAGTTCGGCCCAGCAATCGTCGATGACACCGAAATCGATGAGCCACCCAGTGGTTGGATCGACGGGCCCTGTCACCAGCAGCTCGACCTTGTAGCTGTGACCATGGACCCGCGCGCACTTGTGCCCCTCGGCCACGCGCGGTAACCGGTGCGCGGCTTCGAAACGATACTCCTTCATCAGCTCGACGATCATCCATGGCAGAGTACCAGGCCCCCATGCTCCGGGCGAAGGGCCCGATTGGTGTATATGGTGACGGCCTTGTCCCTCCCTCGGGGTCTTCTCTCAGAATTCCGGATCCTCGACCGGCGGGTGTTCATTCTGGGCGCGGCGCGGCTGGTGGTGACCCTGGGTTTCGCCGCGGTATTGCCGTACCTGGGAGTGACCTTGCACCAGGACCGGG
>PMNO01000128.1 GCA_003161835.1 Myxococcales bacterium
AGGTCCGGCCCTACAATCCGAAAATTGCGGGCTGTTGGTATTATTCCCCGTCGTCCGCCTTGGCCGACCGCAGGCCGTAGAGCTTGAGTTTCTCGCGCACGGTCAGGCGCGACCAGCCGAGCAGCTGCGCCATCTGGGTGATATTGCCGGCCGCGGCGGCCTGCGCCCGCACCAGCAATTCCCGCTCCACCACGCCGAGCACGGCCACGACCGCACCGGCGCCGGGCTGGTGACGCGCCGCCGCCAGCGCCTCCTCGCACAACGCCGCCACCGTCTGCCCGCCGACCTCCGTCGCCGCGCCGGTCGCCAACCCCACCGCGAGCGCCGTGCGGACCAGTTCCTCGGTGATCGGATAGCCGTGCGCGATCAGCAGCACCCGCTTTACCGTGTTTTCGAGCTGGCGCACGTTGCCCGGCCACGGCTGCGCCCCGAGGAACTTGAGCGCCGCCGGCTGCACGGTCGCCACGCCGCCGAGCTCCGCGCCGTATCGCGCGACAAAATACTGCACCAGCGCCGGAATGTCGTCGCGCCGCTCGCGCAACGGCGGCAGCGGGATGACCACCACGTTGAGCCGGTACCACAGATCCTCGCGAAACTTCCCGGCAGCGACCAGCGCGGGCAGGTCGCGGTGCGTCGCCGCGATCACCCGCACATCGACCGGAATGAGTTCGCGCCCACCCACCCGTCTGACCTCGCGATCTTGCAGAAAACGCAGGAGCTTGATCTGGGCCTCGGGCGCCATCTCGCCGATCTCGTCGAGGAACAAGGTCCCACCTTCGGCCTCCTCGATCAGCCCGGGCTTGGCAGCATGGGCGGTCGAGTGGGCGCCCGCGCGGAATCCGAAGAGCTCGCTCTCGACCAGATCCCCGGGAATCGCGCCGCAGTTGATGGCCACGAATGGTTCACGGGTCCGCGCACCGTGACCGTGGATCGCCCGGGCCACCAGTTCCTTGCCGACGCCGCTCTCGCCGGTGATCAGCACGGTCGAATCGATGGGCGCCACCTGATCCACCTGTCCTAACACCTCACGCAGGGCCGGGCTCTGGCCGACGATCTCCGAGAAATTGTACTCGCCGCGAATCTCCTCCTGCAAGTACAGGTTCTCGGCCTGCAGCCGCGCCTTCAGCGCAGCGATCTCCTCGAACGCCCGCATGTTCGAGATCGCCAGCGCCAGCTGATTGCAAACGTCGCGTAGAAACAGCTCCTCTACCTCGGTGAATTGGTTCGGCGTGGTGCTGCCGAGGGTCAGCGTGCCGATGCACTTGCCCGCGAGCAGCATCGGCGCCGTGCACAGCGACCGCACACCCTCGTCGTACAGGCGGTGCTCGGGGCTGAACTGCCTTTCCGTCTCCAGGTCGCGTCGCAAGAGCGTGCGCTGGTTGTCGAACACCCAGCCCACGTGACTATCCTTGCGATCCAACGCTACTCCGACTGGGTAGTTCCGCGGTGGCAGGCGGCCTGACAGCGCCAGGATCCGCAGCGTGTCGGTCGTCGGATCGTGCAGCGTCAGTGCGGCGCGATCAAAGGGAACCACCCGCAGCAACGCGTCCGAGATCGACTGCAGAAGCGCCTCCTCGGTCAAGTTCGAGATGATCGCGTTGTTGACGTCCAGGATCGCCCGCTCGCGGTGGGTGGCGCGCGCGCGTTCGAGCTCGGCGCCAGCGCGGGCCGCGAACGCCTCGACCACCGAGAACAAGAGTGGATCGTCCTCCATCGATTGGTTGTGAGTCACCACCAGGTGGCCGATCACCCGGCGCGAACCATCGAACATCGGCGCGCCGAAATAACTCTCGGGCGCACGGTCCCCCGCCAGCTTCACCTTCGGGAACAGGTCGGCGAGGCCCGACGGGTAGAGCCGGGTGCATCCCTCGACGACGCCCAGGCACGGCGTGCCGTCGAGATCGTATTCGAAGTTGTCCGCCGGGTGGCCCTCTGTCCAGTATCCCAGCGACCGCGCACGCTGGTTGGGAAGACACTCGGCGACGAACGCGTCCCGTACGCCGAGCGCCGTCGCCAGGTGGCGCACCAGCTGGCGGAAAAAATCGCCCCCCAGGGTCGCCGCGGTGCTCTCGGTGAGCGCGCGCAACAACTGATCGGCGCGCTTCCAATCCGTGATGTCGCGCGACACCGCGAGGAGCTTCTCAGGCTTTCCGTCCGGCGCCGGAAGAGCGCTGACAACCACGTGCCACCAGCGCGGCTGTTGCGTCCGCACCGTCGCAAAAAATCCGACGAATCGGCCCACCCCGCCAGCCCGCGCGGCAGCGACCGCCGCCTTAGCGGCCTCGCGATCGGCGCCCTGCCAGAAGTCGACCCAGCAGGTGTCAAGCGCCGCGGGCAGATCGTCGATCTCCAGCGCCGCCACGCCCCCCGCGTTCATCGACAGCAACCGCCCCTCGAGATCCAGCACCTTCAGGCAGTCGGGGCTGAGTTCGATGATGCGCGCCTTCAGCGCCTCGCTGGCCTCCACTGCCGCCAGCTGCCGCCGTAACGCGGTGACGTCGTCGGGTGCCGGAGCGTCATCGCGGCGCGCGTCGACGTCCGACTGACTTTGATCCTGCGACGACCGGTCTTCCGTCATGCCCACCGACACCCCCCGTTTATCTACCTGGGAGCCCGCACCGGAACAAGCCCGGTGCTGGGGCATCCGCGCGACTAACCCCCGGTCTCGAAGCCGGGGTACAGCGTCATGCCGCCATCGACGTAGATCGTCGCACCGTTGACGTAGTCCGATTGGTCCGATGCCAGCCACACAGCGGCGCGGCCGATCTCGGCCGGCTCGCCGATCCGCTTGTAGGGGATCAGCTTCATCAACGAGTTGTAGGCCTCGGCCGTGTTCCAGGCCTCGATATTGATCGGGGTCCGGATCGCCCCGGGCGAGATGCTGTTCACGCGGATGCGGTGGGGGGCGACCTCCTGCGCGATGGACTTCATCATCATCATCACGCCACCCTTCGACGCCGCGTAGTTGACGTGGCCGGCCCACGGGATGATGTCGTGCACCGAGCTGATGCACAGGATCTTCCCCGCGGAGCAGGAGACACCGCTCCGGACGCCCTGGCGCTTGAAGGCCCGCACCGCCTCGCGCGAACAGAGGAACTGACCCTTGAGGTTGACGTTCATGACCAGATCCCACGCGGCCAAGGTCAGGTCCTCGAAGGCGGCGTCCTTCTGCAGGCCGGCGTTGTTCACCAGGA
>PMNO01000325.1 GCA_003161835.1 Myxococcales bacterium
CAGCACCGCCGGCCGCTCCGCCAGCCCCGCCGCCACCCGCATGACCACCGGCCGCGCCGGCCGCTCCGCCAGCACCCGCATGACCGCCGGCCGCGCCGCCTTCACCGCCTGCGCCAGCGCCGCCACCTGCCGCACCGCCTTTTCCTGCGCTGCCTGAACCACCTTTTCCGCCTGTCGCTCCCGGACCACAGTTTCCGCTGCTGTCGTCGCACCCCGAAACGGTCGTCAATGCGACCACACAAACGCCCAACAACAATGAAGCAGCGACGATCTTCCCGAGATTCTTCAACATGACGGCCGAGTCCTTTCGTTTACACACAAGAAATACCCATCGAACAGGAGGGTGAGTCGCGGATTGTATTCAGGCGGGTGGCCCTGAACAACGCAAAAAGGCAGATTTCTGCCGAGACGGCTCCGCGCCGCTTGCAGAGGGGGCCGAACTAGCGCGGCGGTCGGTTGCGCGGGTCGCTGGCCTNNCCTCGCCCACGCGCGCGAGGCGCGGCTCGTTGGGATTGAGCGCTCGCGCCCGCTCATACCGCAACGCCGCCCCCGCGGCGTCGCCTTGTTGTCGCGATAGCAAATCGCCCGCGCACGCCAAGAAGAGGCTCCGGCGGCGGGCATCGAACGTGGAATCCCCACCCAAGGCATCCAGCAGGGACAAGGCATCCGCCCAACGCGTGTCGACGATCGCTAGGGCGGCCAAGGTTTCGCGCGCGATCGACAGCGCCATGTGGCCCGGATTCCTGTTGGACAGAGCCAACACCTCGCCCAGTCGCGCCAGCACCCGCGCACGTCGGTCACCATCCACCTTCCCCAAGAGATGCGGCTCGAAGCGCATCGAACCCCAGCTTTCGGCGACATCGCGCAGTCCGTTCGTGGAAACGGGGCCCGGAAGCATGGTGGAGATCCGGGTCGCCGCCACCATCCGTTGCCCGACGTGCAAGTCCGCCAATGCCGAACGTAGCGCCAGTTCCGCCCGCGTGTTGCCGTCGAGGTCGGCCCCGTGGCGCTCGAGCAAATGTTCGGTGGCTTTCCAGGCATTGTCCCATTGCTGGCGTTCGAAGCAAATCTCGGAAAGCCGCTCCAGCGTCGGGCGAAACGCGGAATTTCGGGCGTAGGAACGGGAATAGAGTCCGAGCGCGCGATCGAGTTGCCCAGCTTTCTCGGCCGCCAGCCCGAGTTGATGGTACCGCTCGGATGTGTCCGCCGGCGTCAGGCCCGCGGTCAGCATGCCCTCCAACGCCTGCGTCGCCTTTTCCCAAGCTCCCGCTGCCAGAGCCGCGCCAAACATCGCCTCCAATGCCCCCGGATGGTCCGGTGTCGACCCGGCAACAGCATCCAGTACTTCGACCGCGCGGGCGCCCGCGTTCAACTTGGTGGCGAGCAAGACACTGAGTTCAACCGACAACGCCACCCGCTCCGAGGGGTTGGCCGTGAGGGCGATCTCCCGCTCCAAGAGGCGCGCGGCCTCGGCGAAATCACCGCGCGCCAGGGCCAGCTCCCGCAATCTGGTCGCCGGCAAGCGAAAGCCGACGTCCGCGGCACACGCGTGCTCGTAGGCGGTGACCGCGGCGGGCAAGTCGCCCAGCGTCTCGTGCGCGCGACCGATGGCAAACCACAGGTGGGCCGCGGCGGCGCCCGTGGCGCCCTCGACCCGCGCCATGAGACGCTGTCGCAGGCCGCTCGGATCGCCGCGCCGTTCGTAGAGACGTTCCAGCGCGCGAAAAACGTCGTCGATCGTCGAATCCAAATCCAGGGCGCGCCCAAGGTCGCGATCGGCGTCGTCCAGCCGGCCCGCGTCGGTCAACAAGACCGCCCGATCCGCGATTGCCTGCGCGGCCTCCACCGGCGTGGGCGCGGCCAAGCACCGTGCGGTGTGAACGGCCAGCAGATCATCCCGGCGCTGCCAGTCGTCATCCGTGAACGTCAGGCCGGCGGACCCGGCCCCGCCCCCCCCTGCCGACCCGACTATCTCTCGATAGAAGCCCAGCGCCACGAACGGCATCCGCCGTTCGCTTCGCTGGAACTCCGCCAGCCGCCACAACAGCCGCGCGCGGGCCGCGGGCTGGGATTCCCGCGCCGCGCTGCATGCCAACAGAGCCTCCAAGCGATCGCGCTCTCCCATTTGTCGGAGCAGACGCTCCGCCGCCTCGCGCGCGACCACGTCCTCGGGAACAAGCTTGAGCACGTCGAGCCACGCACGCGCGGCGTCGGGACGATCGGCCGCGGCCACCTCGGCCAAAGTGGCGATGTCGCGGAGGAGGCCGGCGCGGGCCCCGCGGTCCTTCAGATGCGGCAATGCAGCCCGGGCCAGGTCCAGCGACCGGTCGAGGCGGCCCATGCCCTCCAATTGTTGGCGGGCTGGCGCCAGCAGTCCCAAATCGCCGGGTGCATCCTCGAGTGCCGCCAACCGCACCTCCAAGGCGTGGTCCGACTTGCCGAGGCGGTCCAGCAAGCGCGCCTGCTCGGCCCGCAACTCCGCACGTGCCCGACCGGCCACGAGCAAGGCGTCGGATTCGATGGCCCGACACAGCTCATCCTCACGNNGCGTGGTCGATAACAACCAGTGCCCCCGCGCTATCGCCCGAGGCCGTCAGAGCATCGGCCCATCGCAGGGCCAATTTCTGACGAGGCCGCGGCGACCGCTCCGCTGCGAATGCCAACCGCAGCAACTCCGTCCGGGGGACGGGTGCGCGGTCGGCCGCCTCGTCCGAAAGCCGCTCAGCCAACACCAGCGCGGCGGCACTGGTCTTGTGATCCCCGAGCAGCGGTATCAAGTCCGCGATCAGCGCGGCGGAATTCGTTCCTTCGACAGCGGCCACCAACGCGCGAGCCTGCACCGCTCGGAAGCGAGCCGCGGCGGAGCTCGGGGAGGTTGCCGGGGTCGGGCCCTCTTGCGAAACCGGACGAACGAGCGGCGGGGCCAAGTCCGCAGACCACCGCGCCGCGAGGTCGGGCTGCCCGCCCGCGCCTGCCGCCAGATCGACGATCGCGCGCAAGCCATGGGACCCCTCGGCCGACGGGTTCGCTTCGTGACCGTCTTCCACCAAGGTACGCGCCAGATACAGCGATTCCCGCCGGGCGCCCGCGCGGTCCAGGCCCACCACCAGTTCGCGCAGGCGCTCCGTCCTTCGGGCCGCGCCCGTCCCAAGCCCGTCACCCAGGCGAGCGGCCTCCTCCCCGAAACGGCGCGCCCGAACCGTCTTACCTTCCGCCAGCGCGTGGAACGCCAGATCGACCGGATCACTGGGTTTCAGCGCCTCTCGGGACGCCGCGGGCATCGGCGCCATGGGTATCCTCATCAGCATCCTCATCGGCGTCGCCTCGGACACCCGGCCAGCCGTCGAAGGGGCCGATCTCCCAGTGGCGGCCTCGTCAGGCCTCCGACCAGTCCCGAGCGGCGCGCCGGCCGTTGGACGGGTGCCCTTGATGGCCGCTCGCAGCACATCGGTTTGGCTGGCGGGCAAACGGGACCCGACTACCTGCATTCCAAACAGCAACCCAGCGGACGCCGGCCCCTCGGCGGCGGCTTGTCGCAACTCGCCCAGTGCCGACAAGGGATCGCCCATCGCCGACAAGAGATCCGCCAGACGCACGCGTACCCGTACCCGAGCCGCAGGGTCGGCCGTGGTGGCCAGCGCGCGACGCAGCTCATCCGCGCGCGACGCCGCCGCCCCCTCGACCAGCTGTGCGAGTCCTTTTCCCGGGGTCACGCCCGCCAGGTTATCACCATCGCGCGCGTCACCTGCCTCAGAGAAATCCGGGCACCAGAAGCCCGGCGGCCCCCGCGAGGGCCAGCGCCAATCCGAGCGCCGCTACCACCGCGCCGGCCAGGCTTGCCGGTCGCGTCGCCCACAGGGCACGCCCAATACCCCAGGCGGCGGCCACGACACCTCCCGTCATCATCAGTAGAGCGCCAGCCATGGTTTCCGTTTGCGGTCCTGCCAACCCGGCGGTCCTGCCTGATCGACCACCGCCATCCATTCGCCGCCCATGCGCAATCTACCTCCCGCGCGCCGCCTTCTGCTAAATTCCCGCGTCTTGAAAACCGGAACCGGCGACCAGGCCACCGTGGCGCACACATTTGCCGTGATCTTGGCCGGAGGCGGAGGAACGCGCCTTTGGCCCGCAAGCAGACGTCATCGACCCAAGCAGCTCTTGCATCTGGGCGGCGGTGAATCGTTGCTCTCCGCCGCGGCCCGGCGCGCGCAAGCGTTACTCGGCGCGGGCCACACGTTGGTCGTCACGGCGGCTGATCAGGCCGACCAGATTCGCCACGAATTGCCGCACCTTTCACCGGACG
>PMNO01000491.1 GCA_003161835.1 Myxococcales bacterium
TTGCCGTCCGCGGGCACGATCACGTTGGGACGTTCCGATACCAACGACGTGCAGATCGACGATGCCCAGGCCTCTCGGAGCCACGCACGTCTGATTATCGGCGAAACCCTGAGCATCGAGGATCTGGGCAGCGTGAACGGAACACGCGTCCGCGACCGTCCCATCGCCCAGGGCGACAAGGTGGTCATCCAACCCGGAGAAACCATCTCGATCGGGTCTTCGGTGGTGATTGTTCACGTGCGGTCGGGTCCCGATGCGGGCGCCACGGCCGCGGACAGCCCGACCTACACCGACTCGAACTTCACGGTTCTGGATGGCACTGGCCCCGACGAGGCGATGAGGTCGATTCACCACCTGGCTGAACGCGCCGCCGCCGGCACGATCAACGTGCTGATCTTGGGTGAGACCGGAGTCGGAAAAGAGGTGATGGCCCGAGCGGTTCATCGCCTTTCGCCCCGTCGCGAAGGTCCGTACGTGTGCCTCAACTGCGCGGCCTTGGCCGAGAACCTGCTCGANNACCCGGGTGGGCAGCGTGCGGCCGCGCCAGATCGACGTGCGTTTCGTTGCGGCGACGAATCGCGACTTGGAGACCGAGGTCGACCGGGGCGCGTTCCGGCGCGATCTGTACTTTCGCCTGAACGGAATTTCCATCCGCATCCCGCCGCTGCGAGAACGACGATCGGAGATACAGCCCCTGGCCGAGACGTTTCTGCGACAAATTTGTCAGGAATTGCGCCGGCCGGAACCCCGCTTGCCCCCGAAGACATTGGCCGCGCTGCAGGGCAGGGACTGGCCGGGAAACATTCGTGAGCTCAAAAACGTGATCGAACGGGCGGTCTTGCTGTGCTCGGGACCGGAGGTGGGGCTCGAACATCTGCCCGAGGAGCGTCCGCGCAGGCAACCCGCATTGGTCCCGGATCGGCCGGACCGACACGCGCCCGATGGGCGCTCCGACCTCGCGTCCGGCACCGCCGTTCCGCGTGCTCGAAGCACAACAACGCCAGACGTGCTCGGCGCGCAAGCCAGCGACAAGCAGCGCATTCTGGACGCGCTGGCCAGCTGCGCAGGCAATCAAAGCCGCGCGGCCAAGCTGCTGGGCATCCCCCGGCGAACGTTCGTGGCGCGCCTGGACCGCTATCAGATCGCGCGTCCGAAGAAGAACCCCCAGCCGGGCACCGAAGACCCGCAATAGATTGGGCGGACGCATCCATGCGCAGACTGCACATCGGAGGACAGGTCCGAGCTGACGGATGGGAGGTGCTGAACGCCAACCCCGGACCAGCGGTGGACCACGTGGGCGACGCCCGGGACCTGCGCCAGTTCGCAGACGGGACATTTCAAGAGATTTACGCGTCCCATGTGGTCGAGCATCTGGACTACAAGGACGAGCTGGTCACGACCCTGCGCGAGTGGCGGCGGGTGATGGCGGGGGGCGGTCGGCTGTACGTCAGTGTGCCGGATCTGGCCCAGCTCGCGTCACTGTTCGTCTCGAAGGGTGAGCTCGACATCCACGAGCGGTTCCACGTGATGCGCATGATGTTCGGCGGCCACCTCGATCGCTTCGACTATCATGTCGCGGGGCTCGATCAGGACTTCCTGGCCTCGTTCCTGGAGGACGCCGGCTTCATCAACCTGCGCCGGGTTTCGTCGTTTGGCCTGTTCAAGGATACGAGCGAGATGCTCTTCAAGGGCGTTCCGATCAGCCTGAACGTGATCGCGGAGAACCCATCGGATCCAGGATGAATATATGGTGTGAGCCGAGTGACCGCTTCCGGGGAGGCCGCGGGGCGGGAATCAGATCTTGATCCGCAGCCCCAGGCCCATGCTGAAGGCCTGCGGGCGTCGAGAGTAAGACCCTCCACCAATCATGATGTTGTCGGCTCCCAGCCTGAACTCGCCCTCGGTGCGACCGTAGTCGACGGCTCCGTAGGCCTCGAAGGTCAGGTGGGTCAGCAGGGTGTGGGAGTAGTCGAGCCGGCTGAGGAAGGACTGGTCCGAGAGGTTGCCGATGGTGCTGAACGTGAAATTCGTATAGTTCCATGACCAGGGCGCGTTCAAGATCGCCGAGAGCGCCGCGTAGTGTCGGCCGGTATAGAAGGGTTCGAAGGTGCCCGTCGCGATTAGCCAGGGATACGCCCGAGGATCGTCGTAGCCGCGCGAGTTGAAGAAGTACTCGCCGCCCACCGTGAACACGTCGTTGTCGTTGTATTTGATGGAGTAGGTGCCGCCCGCCGCCACCTGGGGCTTCATTCCAATCGAATAGTAGACGCAGTTCGCCGGCAACGCGTCCATCGGACAGTTGGCGTCCACCCGCGGGATCTCGCTGCCGTACTGCAGGCCTGCGTCCACATACAGATCGAAATCGCCTATCCCAAAAGAAAGATCTCCCCCGAACCGGGGTTTCTGATTCTTGTAGGCGACAATATCGAGGCCGAGCTCCGTGGGACCAAAAACCAGCTCCGCGCGGGCCGCACCGCCCACCTGCCCGAGGGTCTCGGTGGTGTCCGATCCGGAGACGAACATGTTCTGGGTTCGATCCCAGCGTCGGACGCCCTCGATGAGTCCGAACGCGTAGAAGTTCCAACCCCGTTCCTCCCAGGGCAGGTGCAGCTTCAACATCGTGAACCCGGGCCGCGCATCGAAGACGGCGGTCGGGTTGCGATGCACGGGATGAAGAAAATCGCTCGGCGTCCACAAGCGCGCCGTGCCCCACTTCACGTGCTGCCGCCCGGCCGTCACGAACACGGTGTGCAAGATGTCGAAGCGCAGCCAAAGCTGGTCAAGCGCCACCGAGGGACCCCTCGTGCTCGAGACCCCCGAAAGCAACGACACCATCGGATCCGCGCTGCTTCCGAAGCCGGTCAGGCTTCCCCCGCCCGAAGAGAGCGTGGGATCGAAAAACATTCGTCCCAGGAGGAAGCCCCGAACCCGATCGTTGGGGCGGGCGTCGAAGTAGGCGTCCACAAGAGAAGGCGCCGAAACGGTGACATAGCGCGCACGCGCGACGACCGGATCCGAGAGATCGTAGATGGGCGATCCCGGATTGGAATAGTTGGCGCGCAGGTAGAGCTGACCGCCGATCTTGAGCGGGTCCTCGGGAGCGACTTCCTGGCTGAGCCGGGGACCGGCGTTGGGATCGCCCAGAAGATCGGCGTCGCGTGCGGCCCCGGGGGCGGCCTCGGGCGGCACGGGCGCGGCCGCACTCGGTCCGGCCGCCGCAGGGGTGGGGGATCCCGTACCTGTCCCCGGAACCGCGGAGGGACGAATGGTGTCGCTCGCGTCGCCGTTCCCGGCCGCGCCGCCCCGTCCGGCCTGGTCCGAACGGGTGTCCCCGCCCGCTGAGGGGGGCGCGGCGCCGAACAGCTCGTCCTCGGCAGGGCGATCGCCTGGCGCCGCTGCCGCCGCCGACGCTCCGAGCAGCAGGACCCCGAGCACGCAAGCGGTGGTCGCGGCGAGGCGCCCCCGAACCGTGCCGGCTATGACCGTGCGGCTGGACATCGACGTGGNNTCCAGCCAGGCCTTCGTGAACAAGTTGGTGGGCAGCGGTTTGAATTCGACTTCGCGGATCAGGATCAGAGTCGAGTTGGCTTTTTCGACCTCGTCAAAAAAGCGGATCTCCTCGGGGAACCACACGTCCCCCTTCTTGGACTCGCTGTGGGCCTTCTTCCATTTTGGGTAATACGACGTGCGCAGGAGCCGTCCCGAGAGGGCGAACTCCTG
>PMNO01000729.1 GCA_003161835.1 Myxococcales bacterium
GGTCGCCCGTGGTGGGGCCGAACAAGGCGGCGCTGAGCCCGCCCAAATTGTTGACCAAGGCGGTCGGGTTCATGGTCTGGTTGGCGTTGAACCCGCCCATCAGCAACGACGGCTGTCCGGCCACGGACTCACTCGAGCCGCCGTGATAGGAAACGCCGGTGGTGCGGGTCTTGTCGAGCAAGACCTCCATGATGGTGGCGTCGATGAAGATCTGCTTGCGGGGCGAATCGAGCTGTTCGATGACCCTGCGGAGCGACTGGTAGTCCTTGAAGGTGGACATGATGAGCAGCGAATTGGTGGGCGCATCGAAGGAGATGCGGATGTCGCTCTCGAACAGCAGGGCTGCGGGATTGGCCTGGCCAGGGGCAGCCGCTGGCGCCGACGCCGCGGCCCGTCCCGCACCGCCGCGCCGGTTGGTGGCGAGCGAGCCGGAGATCTGCACCCCGGTGATGGCGCTCAAGGTGGCGGCCAGTTCGTCGCAGTTGGCGTTCGCGCAGTAGTAGACGTGGAAGCGTCCCTCGCTGCCGCGGCCGGCTTCTTCCAGGGGCACGTCCAGCCTGTGCACCAGCGCCACCAACCAATCGTGCCCAGGCTTGCTGGACACCACGATCAGGCTGTTGGTCCGCTCGTCCGGAATCAGCTTGGTAATGCCCATTTCGCCCAGCAGGTCGCCCACTGGCGCAACCGGCGGCTTGTTGGGTTGGGTTGGCGGCGCGCCGCCCGCGCGGCGCTGGCCGGTGCCAAGAAAACTGACTGGCATGATCTCGGAGATGCGAGAGGCCATGTCCTGCACCGACATGTTCTTCACGCGAATGACCCAGATGTGGTCGCGATTGTTGGAAGGGGTGTCGAACTGCTTGACGATCTCGACCATGCGGTCGATGCTTTCAGACTGGTCGGTGATGATGATCGACCCGTGGTAGGCGATGATGTCGCCATTTTCGGTCTTGAGACGGTTGAGCACGTTGTTGGTCAGATCGAGCGAGTCGAGATACTTCAAGCGGACCATCTTGGTGACATAGCGACGATCCGAGGGTGTATGTTGGTTGGGTCCCACCAAAGGCAGCGGTGTGAAGCGCGCCTTGGAGTTTTCGACCACGCGCAGAAACTTGCCCGTCGGCTCGACCGTCAATCCCAGCGAATCCAAGGACGCGAAGAACAGGCGGTACGCCTCTTCCGGCGTGATGAGCTGCGGCGCCACCACCGTCACCTTCTTGCTGTTGCTCGGGATGCTGCCGGGCAATATGAACTGCTTGCAGGTGATCGACGAGATCCACGAGATCAGATCGCCGAGCTCGGTGTCCGGCTTCATGTTCAGCTTCACGATGCGTTTGTTGGCGGGAAACTTGTGACACGAATTGAACTCCCGTTCTGCCGCGGGGTCGGCGGTGCCACCCGCCGCCGTAGCGCCACCCGCCGTCGCCGCCGAACCGGCCGTCGTCGGCGACGTCACCGCGGTGGCCCCCGGGGGGACGGCGGAGTTGCGGAAGGCGGGTCGGCGCTCA
This sequence comes from Myxococcales bacterium, assembly GCA_003161835.1. Taxonomy (GTDB): domain Bacteria; phylum Myxococcota_A; class Polyangia; order Fen-1088; family Fen-1088; genus FEN-1088. Next base: position 1,506 of record PMNO01000729.1, read on the forward strand.
CGCGGCGACGCGGAGGGGTTGGTCTTGGTGTCCGACCTGGTCGCGCCGGGAACCGGGGAACCCGGCAAACGCGTCGGCGCGCCGGGTATCCGCGGTCCCGAAGCGGGAACCTGAGCCAACACGGTTGCGCCCCGGACGGACGAGGAGGCGTTCGACAGCGACGATGCGACCGCCGCCAAGATCAAGATCGCTCGTGTCGCGCCCCGAGCCCGGTGCGACCGGAACGCTGACGACATCATTCCATTTTTGAAAGTCATCGGATGTTGTAGTCCTTGGTAATTTTCTGACCGTTGCGTTCGAGGGCGACCGCGAGATGATTCGCGGACTTGAGTTTCGTGTAGATCTCCAACGCCTTGTCTGGGCTGGTCATCTCCAGGCCGTTGATGGCGTAAATCACGTCTCCGTTCTGAAGGCCGATCTTTCCGAAGGGGCCATCCGGCCGCACACTGAACAATCGAAATCCCGCGGCCTTTCCGTCGCGTACTTCTGGAACGATGCGCGCCGCACGAGACAGGACCGCCATGTTGCCGAGCAACGAATCGACGGTTCCCCTCTGCACTTCGTACGAATGCTCGCTCAGCTTCTTGATCCCCTTTTCCATCTCGGCCACGAAGGGATCGGTGCTGGGGGCCACGGGAGGCGCCGGCCCGGCCGCGGGTTCAGTGGTGGGCTTTTCGATCAGGTCCAGGTACTCGGGCTTGCCCGCGTTGTTCAGATAGATGCGCGTTTCCTGAATGTCCTGCACCATCGCGTCGCGGATCTTCATTCCGATGGCGTAGGGCCCGGCCGAGTTCTGCTCGGTGTCGCGAATCACGGCCATCGACCAACGGGGATCGTTGGGCGGCGGCGAGAACATGATCGCCATCAGCTTCAGCGGAAGCGCGGTCTTCGTGGGCGCGGGATCCGGTGCGGGGCCGGCGGCCTTTTCGGGCTCCGGCAGGATGGGCGGGCAGGTCGAACAGAAGACGTTCCGTTTCAAGATGTCCTCGACCTGCTTGCCGTAGTAGGTCGCGGGCACGGCCGTATCCGCCGCCGCGCGGCGGGTGCTCGTGAAGGCGGGTGTCTTCCGGCTGAGCTCCGAGTCGACGAAGACGCCCGTCGCGCGGGCCGCGAACACGGCCGACAGGGCAATCGCCAGCAGATCGATAGCCCAGAGGTATTTGCGTATCAGGGTCTCCATCGGATTTCCGATGGAGGGACCAGAGCAACGCCGGGGCCAGCCCTGTGGAAAAAAATTACTAAGCTATTTTACATAGTTAGACATCAGCACCCGCCCGCGGACCCTGCCAAATTGGCACGCCTGACGGGCCTGCATTGCCTGCCCGTCGGGGTGGAGCTAAGCGCGATCGAACGTCGAGGCCCAGCGATCTATCTCCGGACCGATGGCGAAACCCACAAAGGCCTCGTCGGCGGCAAGCTCGCGGAATCGCTCTAGCAGGGGCGACGCTTCGGCGCGCGACCCACTGGCGAGCAACCGTCGTAGTTCGTAGCGCAAGTGGACCAACTCCCGCTCCCGAGCAAACTCCATGCACCCTCGCTCCTTTCGTGAACCGAACTGCTATCCACAGTACGGCTCCCGCGCATCCCGTCAAAAAAATCGTCGCCTCGGAAACCCGAATGCACGTGCTGCTGCTCCGCCACCTGCTGACCGGCCGATCTTGCTGATCTTGCTGATCTTGCCGATTTTGGTACGTGGTCGTCTTACTGATCTTGCCCGTTCGTGGGAGTCTGGGTGGACGCGCGATCAGTCCCGGGCGCGCTGGCCCCGCCCACCGACTCGAGATCTTTGATCTGGCGCCGGGCGGCCGATGCGTCCGTGCCGGAAGGCGCGATCTCCAGGTACTGGCGGTAGGCCCCCAACGCCTGGGCCGTGTCGCCGCGGGCGCGATACGATTCCGCGATACCGAATCGGGCCGGAGCAAACGAGGGTTCGATGGCCAACGCCCGTCGAAAAGTCTCGATGGCCTTGAAGTGTCGCTGCCGATCCAGGAGCACGTAGGCGGAGCCCGTCAGCGCGGCGACGCCGTCGGAACGCAGTGCCAGCGCCTGCGCGTACGCCTTGTCGGCCTTTGCGGATTTGCCGTGCTCCAGCAGACGATCACCCTCGGCCACCAGGCGCTCGTAGGATGCCCCGCCGCCCCGGCCCGCGACCGCGGTGCCGTCGGCCGTCCGAACGCTCCCGGGTGATCGGCCGCGCGGCGACGCGCCGGAACCCGGGCCCGCGCTGGTCGGCGCAGCGGCACCCCCAGCCCCCACCCGGGCACCCACCACCGCTCCGGTTGTGCCTCCAACAGCGGTGGGCGACCGCGCGGCATTGTCCGCGCCGGGCCCGCTCGCCGCCGATCGCGAGTCCGCGGGAGTCCTTGCGACGATCAGCGCCGCGCCGCTGCGTTGGTTCGTGTCGGTGACCGGCGGGGGAGAATCCGAGGTGGCCGCCGCGGATGGCGCGCTCGCGTGCCCATTTTGCATCCACCACCAGTAGCCACCGCCCGCCCCCGCCAGCAAGAGGGCCAGCGCCGCCAACACGGCGTTCCGGCCCCTGTGCGGCCGCAAGAAATCCGATTCCAGCGCGTGCGTCTCGGTGGTGATGTTCGGACCGACGACCAACGCGTCGCGCGCGGGGCGAGCGGCGGACGGCACTCGCACGCCCTCGTTGTCCGCCGCTGCGGGCTTTGATGCAGGCCCGGACGATGCGTGAACACCGGATCCGTTCGACGCGCGCACCTCGGGCGCTCGTCGAATGGACGGGCTGGAACCTCGGACTCCGGGCAGCGGAATGCGCGGAACGTCGGGCGCGCCCACCGGTTGCGGCGGAGCCAGAGGCAAGGGCAGGGGCAGAGCCTCCGACCCGGGGAGCATGCGATTGGGCACCGTGGGACCGTCCTCTGAGATCGGTCGGCGCGCCTCGGCGGGTACGGGAGGTGGGCTGCCTCCCAGGAACCGAACTGGACCCGAGGGAGTCCGTGGGGCCGGGACAGAAGCCCAGCCGGCGGCGGAGGGAAACGTCGGTGGGGTGGGCATTCCGCCAGAAATTCCCGCGCTGGCCCTGGCGCGATCCGCCTCATCCACGACGTTGAAGAACGGGGTCAGTTCAGCGACATCGCCCAACGAGAGCCATGGCCCCCCCGATCGCGAGATCCGTTCAGTGCGGCCGACCTTCCGTTCAACGATCCACTTCTGCAAGGTGGTGAGATCGCGAAACCGATGCACCTTGCCGTCATCCGTGCTGAAGGTCCATTCGGGAACCGCTGGGTCGCCCAGGTCCTTGGTGCCCGAGGGGGGTGTGAGACCCATCTGGTGCAAGGGAGACGACGGGCGGCGCGTGACTATGAACGTGTGGCCACACGTGGTGCATTGAACCGAAGCGCCTGCGTCAGTGACTATGGCGTCGTCGAGTTCATACTCTGTCTCACAGCGATCGCAGCGAACATCCATTGTCTGGGTGCGGTCAAACGCCCGGGCACCATACCACGGCCCGCGACGCCCCGGGCAGACCCAACGACGCGGAGGCCGCGGAGGGCCCTCACAAGGATTCGGGGAACAAAGCGAAAAGCTGGGACGGAGGCAGCACGATCGATCCCGAGACCATCAGGTTGCCCAGGTGATCGACGCGGAAACCGCAGTCGAGCGCGTGGTTGAGAACCATCGGTGACGCGGCGGAGGCGCGCATGACCGCGGACCGACCCGGCAGAGCCTGAGTCGCGGCGTCCACGAGCAGGCACAGCGCCCGCTCCGACAGCGCCACCGCCGGACCGATGATCGCGCGCGCCGGCAGCGATCGGAAGAACAGGAATCCCTCCAGTTCGCGTCGGTGTTCGAGCAACAGCACGGATCCCGTCGAAATCAGAAATGCCAGATCGGGCGATCTATCCGCGCCCAGGAGCCCCCGGTCGAACTCTTGCAGCCGGGGCAGATCTTCGGGGATGTAGGAGCGTACCTCCGGTATCTGGCCCGGCGCCGGCCGCAAATCGGTCGCCAGCAGGTACGGCGCGACATCGCGTACCGTGAAACCCAGCCGCGCATACAGGCCGAATGAATCCGGATTGAAGCTGTCTTGAAAGAGACGAACGCTGGAGCACCCAGCCGTCAAGCGGAACGCATGCTCCATGAGAGTGCGGCCGACACCTCGCGGCCCGCCCGGCAGCGCCGCCAACGGCCCGATGCTGGCGGCGGCGCCGCGCAGGTGCACGAATCCAACGCCCACCAGGAGCCCACCGACCTCGGCGACCAGGCACCCGTCGTGGTCCAGATCGAGATACGCTCGGCACAACCAGATAGCGCTTTCCAGGTTTGGAAACGGCGGAACGTGACCCCGCTGATGATAAATTTGGGCGAACCCCGACACCAGAACCTGGGCGGCGCGCTCCGCGTCCTCCTCGCGCATCTGTCGCACCGCTATCACGTGAACCTCAAGCCGACCAAGAACAGCGCGAATCCCAACACGAACAGCGCGGGAAGGATGAGCTCCGCGAACGACAACGCGGCCGGGCGATGGCGCGGGCTGTGTTCGACGCCGCGGCGAATGAGCAAGACGATGGCGCCCACCCAGATCGCCAAACCGATGAGTGCGACGAGGGTTGCCGCCACCGCCGGGCCAGGCGACGCACCCGCGGGCAACCCACCAGATCGATCAGCCCCGAGCCCGCGCGCACGCGCCCAGACGTTTTCGAGATCCGCGGGCGGAAATCGAGCCTCCCCGTCCAGTTCCGCGAGCCGATGATTCGCCTCGTCGAATCGCGAGCGGTCAGGCGTGTAGAAGGACCGCGTCGAGAGGAGGCCCACGCGCATGGCCTCCCAGGCGCGGCGCTCCTCCGACGCATCTCCCGCGGCGCGCGCGGACGCGGCGAGCTGAGCCAGACCATCGAGCGCCTGCCGCTGAAAGGGACTTCCCGGCACGTAGGCGCGCAGCGCATCCAGGTAATACCGGGTGGCCTCGGCGGAATCGCCCGCGCGGGCGGATACCCGCGCCGCGCGCACGGCGTCGTGCGCCTGGACGACGAATCGCCCGTAGACCACCGCCAGCGTCGCCACCCCCAGCACAAGAGGCAAGGCGTACCCCGAAACCGGCGGGCGCCGCCGCCCGGTGGTCGCGACAATGCCCTTCACACGAAATCCCTTCGGCGAAAAACGATGATCGCCAAACCCAGCGCCAGCGCCGAGTAACACAGGGCGTACACGGTCACACTGCCCAGATAGGCCGCGCCGACGAACTGAGCGTGAACCGAAACATGTTCGGCGCCCACGATGGTGCCCGACGGCGTGAAGAGGTGCAGGTTGGGTAGAATGCGGGTCATCCCCCCCAACAGACGACCCAAGCCACCACCGATGCGCGCGGCCAGCTGCTTGAGATCCGGCACCTGACGCCCCACCACGAAGACTCCCAGGGAAAACAGACCCGAAAGAAACGGCGAGGTGAACGCGGAAAACAAGGTGGCCACCGACGTGACTATCGTGACGTTCATCAAAAAGAGCCAGAGCGCCTTTGGGATGGCCGTCCCGAGAGCATCCGCGCCGGCCGCCCCTTCGGACCCGGAGAGGAGCAACGTCAGCAACAGCACGGCTCCCATGACCGCAATCTGGGCGACCAGGGTCGCCATCACGCCCAACCACTTTCCGAGCACGAATTCCCAGCGCGCGATGGGTTTGGGCAAGATCGTGTACACCGTCTTGAGCGCCAATTCCTTGTAAAGGAGATTCACGCCCACGAAGATCGCGATCAAGACGCTGAAGATATCGATCCCGAACAGTCCCACGTCCCGAATCATGCGCTGCTCTTCGTTGACGGACAGCTCGCCCAGAGCCAACGCCGAAACGATCAAGATGATCGCGAACAGCAGGAGGCTGTACATGACCTTGTTGCGCGCGGCCTCGCGGAAGGTGTTCCGGGCGACGGCGAGGATGCGCCTCATGGCGACGCCACCTCCCGCTCGCGCCCGCCCGCCTCGCGCACAAAAAGATCCTCCAGTGATTCCCGCCGGGGCGTGACCGAAACGACCGATCCGCCCCCACCCAGCACCGCGCGCAGGAAGCCATCGACGTCNNAGGGGCGGCAACCCGCCCGCGCCTCCGACGGCGGCGCGTGGCCCGTCTGGCGCGGCCCGCACCACGATCTCGGTGGCCAGGAGACGCGCCGACAGCAACCCCGACAACGGGCCCACGCTGCGCAGGCTGCCGGCGACCACAATGGCGACCCGGTCACATGTGGTTTCGACGTCGGGCAAGATGTGCGTGGAGAAGAACACGGTCTTGCCCTCGCCCCGCAACTCCAGGATCAAGTCCCGGATGTCCTTGCGCCCGATCGGATCGAGTCCGGTCATCGGTTCGTCGAGCACCACCAGCTCCGGGTCGCCCATCAACGCCTGAGCGATCCCGATCCGCTGCAGCATACCCTTCGAAAATTTTCTCAAGGGTCGGCCCCGCGCGTGCTCCAGACCCACACGGGCAATCAATCGATCGGCGCGGCGCCGGCGTTCGGCGGCGGGCACGTCGGAAAGGGCACCGGCGAAGTCGAGAAATTCCTCGGGCGTGAGGTACTCGTAGAAATATGGCGTTTCCGGGAGGTAGCCGAGCCGGCGTTTCGCGGCGCGACTGCCCACCGGCAATCCGAGCACCTCGGCGCGCCCGCGCGACGGGAAGATCAGGCCCATCATCATCTTGAGGGTAGTTGTCTTGCCCGCCCCATTGGGGCCCAGGAAGCCGAAGATCTCGCCGCGCCGGACCGAAAATGAGATCCCTCGCACGGCCTCGACCCGCCGCCGAAAGAATCCCAGGCGAAACGTCTTGGCCAAATCCTCGGCGCGCAGCACCACCTCGCTGCCGCCGCTGCTTTCGGATTGTCGCCTTGCGCCGTCGGTCATGGCCCAGGCCATGATACTCGGGTTGTCAGGGGACGCGCGCCTGGATCCCGATGCCGGCATCGACCAGAAAGCTCAGCCATCGGTAGAATCCGACGGTCTCGCCGAATTGGACATACACGCCGAAGTTGCGCATGACTTCGACCATGAGGCCGTTCGAATTGCGCACGCCGAGATCGCTGTCACTGACATTGGGTTGGTTGTTCTGGTTCGAACGGTCGTAGGCGAGCTGGATCGTGGTGAAGAACTTCACCTGACGTTGCGGATCCAACCAGTATCGGAACCCCGGCATCACGTAAATCTGATGATGGGTGTTGAAATCCGCGGTCAAGCCGAGCCTCAGGTCGACCAGAAAATCCCAGCGGTCGGACAAGCCGAAGGACGGTTGCACATCAAGAAAAGCGGGCGCGCGATTGGTGCAGACGCGGTTGTCGTTGCTCTTGGCGTCACCGCAATCGATCATCGTCTTGTAGGGGAAAATCCCCCGATATCCGTCGCCCAACAGCAGGGCCAGGCCAAACTGCAGATCGTGCGACAAGGAGGCCACCATCCGCGGCGGGGGCTGGCGCGCGGCTGTTTCCGCCGCAGGCGTTCGTGGGACGGGCGCGCCGGGCCCGGCCGCCTCGGGCGCGAGCGTGCCGGCTGTGGGTGAAGCGGTGGTACCGCCCTGACCCGCCGCGGACACATCCGCCCCTCGGGCGGGGTCGGCCTCGGCAAACGCCCGTCGCGGCCCGGGAATTCCCGCTATCATCGCCGTCAGAACTGCCGTGGGAACCAACGAAGCGACCGCATGACCTCGCATAGGCGTCACAGTGTAGTGGAAACCACGGGCCGGGCGAAGGGGGCGCCCGCGGCGTGGGACCAGCAGGCGCCCCCTTCGCGCCGCGTCTTGCTGGCGGCTGGGGTGGCCGCCGCGGGCGTCGTGTCGGCCATGCGGTTGCCCGCCCGCGGTGCAGCGCCCGAACGTTCGCCTTTCCGTTTCGCACGCCTGATATTGCCCGGCCTTCCCGATCCACGTCCGAGCGCCCTGCGTCGGTTGGCGTGGGAGCTCGTGCGCCGGACCAGCATCGTCACCTCGTCGGACACGGCCGAGCTTCGTCCCACGGACCCGTTGTTGTTCCGCCACCCGTTCCTGGTGTTGGCGGGCGATCGGGGTTTTGCCGTGCCGGCGGAAACGGACCTGGCGCGACTGCGCCGGTACCTGACCTACGGCGGCTTCTTGCTCATCGACTCGGCGGAGGGTCGGGCGGGGGGGGCGTTTGACGAATCGGTGCGCCACCTGCTTGCGCAGCTCTTGCCCGGCGAGTTGCCCGGGCGCGTGCCAGACGACCACGTGTTGTGGAAGTCGTTCTATGTGTTGTCGGGGGCACCCGGACGCATCTTCGCGGCCCCCTATATCGAGGGCGTGGAGCGCGATCGACGGCTCGCCGTGGTCTATTCACAGAACGATCTGGGGGGCGCCTGGGCGCGCGATGGCTTTGGGCGGTGGGAGCACGAGGTGATCCCGGGAGGCGATCAGCAGCGGGAGGACGCGTTCCGGATGGGCGTCAATCTGGTGATGTACGCGCTTTGTCTCGACTACAAGACCGAGCAAGCGCACATCGACTACATCTTGCGAACCCGTCGCAGTCCCAGATGAATCGCCTGCTGGACTTCTTGGGCCTGACCCGGGTCGCCGCGGGCGGCGATTCGTCGCGGGCGTTCAACGACTGGCGGATCGCCGTCGGCGCGCGTCTACCCCACGGCGCCGTGGCGGCGCTCGTGGTGGCGGCGGCCGTGGCCCTGGTGCTCTCCGCGGCCACCGTGCTCCGCGCTCGGCGGCGGCACCGCGCCGCCGTCCTGGCGTTGCGGGCCGCGGCGCTGGCCGCGAGCCTGATGGTCGCGCTACA
>PMNO01000706.1 GCA_003161835.1 Myxococcales bacterium
ACGTTGTCCTCGGTTCCGGCGGGTGGCTTGTTCAGTCGGGCACCCCCGACGCGCGGATGCTTCAGCAATAACTTGGCGGATTGATCGGCGCCATTCTTCACCTGATACTTGGTCAGCCAAACGGCATCGCGCACCACGGTCAGCAGGCCGCCCTCGATGTGATACAGGCGCGCGCCCTCCTCGCGGTTTTCACGGCTGACCTCGACGGCCAGGCTGCGCTCCAGCGCAAACGGCACCGTCGCCGTGGCGCCATTCGGCAAGGGATCGATCATGCCCTGGCCTAAAAACGCGCCCTCCGAGAAGATCGCCAGCGGACCACGTTCCAGCAAGCCACCCGTGTTGTTCGCGAACCGCGCCACCCGAAAGGGGTGCGAAGTGGACTCCGGCACGCCGCCGTCGGGTGCGAAAAGAGCAATGGCTTCGCCCGGAACCTGGCGATCCAGCAGCATCACCATCGTGGCGCTCCGGTTGGGAATGGTGACCGGCGTGGGCAGCTCGTAGCGCGTCGCGCCGGCTTGCAACGCGATGGCGGCCAGCGCCGACAAGTTTCTGGTTTGTCGCGAATAGGCCGGCCGCTGTGCAGCGGCGCTGTCTCCGCCGGCGAGGCCGGGCATCGCGCCCGCCGCCGTGCGCGCCCGCGCCGTCGGGGCCAAGGCTCCGCTCTTCTTCGCAACCTTCGAGCTGGCATGGCGCCCTTCTTCATCGTCTTCGGCCAGGTCCATCTCGGCCGGCGCCGGCATCGCCATGGCCATCTCGGCGGGCGGAGCCGGGGCGGGGGGCGCCGCGGGAGCATCGGCGAGGCTGGTTTCACTGTGGGGCACAACCGCCATCACGTCACCGCCGTCGGTGACCACCGGTCGGGCCGGAATCACCGGCGTGGCCAGTGAAGCATCGAACGCGAGCGGCGCCTCCGCGATCAGCGACAGGGACACGTTGTTCCAGTCCTCGCCCGACAAGTTCTGGACGATCCCCCAGGCCTGGAGGCTGGCCGCGGTCTTCTCGATGACCAGCCGATAGGACGGCTTCCACACCGGGGTGGCGGCGATGTAGCCGACCTGCAGGTCGTGTTGCTGGCCGTCCAGCGACAGCACAACGGTCTGAAGCTGGTTGGGGTTGTCGTTCGTCGGAGGCGGCATCGTCGCCTTTTCCACCTCCAAGGGAAACGACGCGGACCGCACCGAGCTGCCGCCGCGCTCCAGCACCGCCAGGGTGGCCAGAAAATCGCCCACTTCGTCCCTCCGCACCCGGAACTGCACGCGGTCCGACTGAACGCGCCCGCCGCGCTCAAAATAGCCGACGCCGTTGCGGTAGATCACCACCTTCTTCAGAGTCAATCCCGGGGCTGTGACCGCTGGCGCGGTGGCGCAGCCGGAGCCGCCCGCCAGGCCGGCGAGGCCCAAAACGAACGCGATCGATCTGGTCATTGTCGCCATTCGGAACTCCCTGGGTCAGGCATCTAGCTTCCGATGCACACGCCGAACACGGTGTTGTTCGCGAGCGCGCTGCAGATCTTGGGAGCGGCGCAGTCGGAGGCCGCGATCATCTTGCAGAGCTTTCGGCAGGTCTGGGTGCCGCCCATCTTGTTGCAGATGAAACCGGGGGCGCAGGCGGCCGAAGAATCGCACGGGGCCCCGTCCGTGCCCGTGCGGGTCGGCTCCTTGCAACCGCAGTCGGGACTGTCCTGGCCGATCGTGGAATCCGTGTAAAGGAAGCACAACAGACCGGTGGGACAGCCCGAGGTACCGTCACCGCGCGGATCGCACGCGAAGCTGCAGGTCCTGTAGCTGGTGGTCACGTTGCCGCTACACACGACGGGATTGCGGCACGTGCTGATGCCCGGGCTCGTCGAGCCGCTGCCGCCCGTGGAACCGCCCGTCGCGCCGACACCGCCGCCCGCGCCGCCGATTCCATCGCTGGCGGGAGCCCCGGCGGCACCGCCCGTGCCGCTCGCCGCCGACAGGCACTGCGCGTCGTTGTTACAGAACCTCTGACAAACTCTGGTTCCACCGCCGCATCCTGGTAATCCGCTGTAGTCAAAACACTGCGTGCCAGGCGTGCAGTCCGCGTTGGTCGAACAAAGCTCGCCCGGACCCTTCGCGCCCGCCAGGAGGCAAATCCCTCTGTTGGCGCGGCAGTCGACAAAGCAGGTCTGATTGCTCGCGCAAGTCTCGGGCCGGGCGGGATCGCAGCCGCTGAAAGTCACCACGTCGCCTCCGGTGTCGGTCGCGCCGGCGTCCGGGGCCGAGGGGCAGATCGAGGTGTGAGCCAGCATGACCGTCGCGGAGGACACATCCCCCTTCTTGAGAAGGCTGGTCGTCTGGCCCCGTCCGAGACACGCTCCCGTGCTGTCAAAGACCCCGACATCGAGAGAGATCGCGCCCGCCCGATTCGGCGTGAAGGCAATCGACAGAGTCTTTGACAGGAGGGTATCAAACCGAATTTCGTTGGTGGGCACATACTGCAGCCAGGCCGATGAGCTGTTGCTGTCGTCGTGCACGTTGACCACGACCCGCGTGATGTGCTCGAACGCGCTATCNNGGGCAAGAAACGGTGCCGGCGGGAGCGAGCGGATGTCGTCAAGCGTTGGCTCATTTCTAGAACGCGGTCATGTTGCCGAGATCGGTACGCGGTGCGCTCGGGCCCGACGAGGTGGCCACGATGACCACCGTCGTGACGGCGATCGCGGCAATCGCGGTCCAGAACCACCATTTCTCGAAGATGGGCGCTTGGCGAACCGGNNTGGCGGAAGGCGGGACATTCATGGGATCGAGGGGGGGAGAAGGCAGCGATTCATCAGGCGGCGTCGCGGAAGCCGACGTGTCCGGCGGCGGGGCTTGCACGGGCGCGCTCACCGCTGGCGCCGGTGTCCCGGGAAGCGCGGCCAGGGCGTTGGTCGTCGTGCCCGTGACGGTGAGGGAGATCAGGATGGCAACGTGGACAATCCGGAGGATGCGCCGAGCTCCGCGCGAGAGGCTTGTGCCGAACATCGCCAAACATTGTGCGCGCGTCGGCCACCACAGTAAAGAAACGCTCGCCTCCCGGTGGCCCGACCGGCGCCCGGGATCTCCGCGGCCGGGCGGCCCTACCGCGCGCCCTCGGGCCGGGCGCGGCGCCATGCGATCCGCTCCAGGAAATCTCCCATGCGCAGGCGCTCCGCGTCCTCGGACGATTCCGCGATCATCGTCCGCGCGGCCGCCTCGGCGCCCGCCAGATCGCCCGAACGAAACGCCGCCCACAGCGTCATGCGCAGACACTCCCGCCGAAAATCGGGCGGCAGCGCCCGGCCAGTGAACGAGCCATCGCACGCGACGCGCAAGTAGGGCAGCGCGGACGGCGGATCACGAAACACGAGCTGCCTTCCCACCAGATAAGGTCCGAGCGCCTCGTCCGGGTGCACGCGCGCGAAATCCGAAAGCAACGAAAACACCAGGACCGGATCCAGTGCCCCATTGAGCTCGGTGCCAAACAAGACGCGCCCCAGGGTCCGGCGCGCCGGCTCGTCGTCGAGCGCCCGCAGCTTGGCCGTGGCTTGTCGCCGTTCACCTTCATCGGTGGCGGCGGCCAGCACCTGCCGCAGGGCCGCGCGGGTGCCGTCAAGATCGCCCAGGTGAAACTGAATCGTGGCGGCCAAGCCCGCGGCCCGTGCGCGCACCGGCGCGGTCACGCCCACGGTCTGAGCGGTGGCGCCCAGCTCCACCAGGGCCTGCTTCGCATCGCCGGCGGCCGCCAAGGCCTGCGCCAGATCGACCTGCAGGTTGGGCTCGGCGGGATCGTCCCGGCAGGCTTGCCGCAGCAACGCAATCGCGCGCTGGGGATCGGCCCCCAGCAGCGCGCGCGCCTGGCCCACGCGTGCCGCTTGCTCGCGCGCGCACACCTTCTTGAATATGGCGGGACGACGAAATTGTTCGCTGGCGCGTGCCCGTTGTTCGGCCGACAGCGACTGGCGGGACAGAAAGACGCGCCATTCGGATTCGAGAGTTTCGAGCGCGGCGCCATAGACACCCGAGAAATCTCCGGCCGAGCGATAGATCTGCTTCAGCCTTTCGGCCCCTCGGGTCTCGAGGAGGAAGCGTGTGAAGGAGCCGGCCAGGGTGTAAGCGCGCGGCCCCGACTGGGTCGAAAAGCCGGCGCCCATCAAGCTGCGAAGCGGTATCCCCCGG
>PMNO01000222.1 GCA_003161835.1 Myxococcales bacterium
CGCGCTGCTGCAGTCGCCCGCGCCTTGAACGGCGTGGGGTTCGGGCGCGACGCCGTCTCGATTGGCGCCGTCGCGGAGCCAGCTTTCGAGCTCGTAAAACGCCGCCGAATCACCGGACAGGCCTTTGCCACCCGCGTGCCGGATCTCGCTTTGAACGAATCGGCCCAGATAGGGAAACTGGACCGACGATTCCGGAACCGCCTTCAGGAGCAGGAGCGGCAACGTGTAGCTGCCGTAGAGCCGCAAGACATCGGGCCGCTTGTGCACCGCCTCGAAGGACGACAGATCCAGATTGCCGAGCGCACCGCCGGTGTCCGGATTGATCCGGTGGCACGGGGAGGTATTGCCGACACAGGAGGTGTTCAGGATCGGCTGAATATGCTGATCGTAGTAGTGCTTTTCCGCGGGGCTTTTCAGGCACCCGCCTGCTGCGCCCGCCAGAACCACGGTGCCGAGGGCCAGCACCGCCCCGGATCGATCGACACGGATCCGCATGAGATGATAGTAACAGTCGCCCGCGAGCCCGTCGTCGTCGAGTTTTACCGGCCGGTGGCCAGGGAGGACACTGCGGCCGACGCCAGGGCACGAACCAAGGGCGACGCGTCGGATTGCGCGGCCTGGTTCAGGGCCGGACCCGCCACCGACGCCGGCGCGCGAATCTCGCCGAGCGCCCAGGCGGCCCGCTTGCGCACGCTCGGGCTGGGATCACTCTGCAAGATCTGGATGAGCCCGGGCGCCGCCGCCGACGTGCGCAGCTCGGCCACCGTGAAGATCGCCTGCACGCGAACGCCCTCCGACGCGTCGGTGAGCAGCGGTACCGCCACCGAGCCGTCGCGGAAACCGTCGACCTTGCGGATGGCGGACAACGCCGCCGCGCGCACGGTGGCCTCGGAGTCGGTCANNGCGCCCAGGGCGTCGATGGCCTGGGGATTCGCGAAGGCACCGAGCACGTCGGCCGCGTTGCGGGCCTTGACCGAATCCGGCTGGCCGAGGCGGGTCAACATGTCACGAAACACTTGCCGGCCACTTCCGCGCCGGGCCAGCCACCAGCCCGCCACTTCACGGACGCCGGCGTCGCCGCTATCCACGAGCGGCAGCACGCTGTCGACACACGCGGCGCACATCAGGTACTCGGCTCGTTCCAGCTCCGATTTGATGGCGTCCGGCGAGCCCGACGCGATGGCGCTAGCGATCGCCTGCGGACTTCCCCCCCGGCCAGCGTGCGCCGGCGGGGTGAACATCAGCAGGGCCGCCGAGGCCGCGAGGCCTGTCATCATCCAGCGCCGGCCGCGCGCGGGCCTTGAAACGGGGAAGGTTGATTGAGGGGTGTTCATGGCTTGCGAACCTCCGATGCGTGCGATGGGGCGAATGGTTGGGTGTCTCGTCGAGCGGCTCATGACGCTCATGGCTTGTTCTCCCGCGAGAAGAACTGCCCGCCCATGTCGATGCTCAGACCCAGGAGGTAGTACTCGTCGGGAGTCATGTCCGCGACGCCCTTGTCAAGCAGGTGAGGTGTGCCGGGGAAGCGGCGCACGCTCGTGTCGATGGTCGGGAACCGTTGCGGCGGATTCAGCTTCTCGATGACCTTGGACCCGGCGGCGTTCGCGGGCACCGCGAAGTCGAACGGCTTGTCACCGGTAATCATCACCACATCCTCGCCCAGAATTTCCCCGAGGCCCATGATCGAAAGATAGGATGCCGTGAAATCGCCGGTCATCTTCTCGCCGACCATCACGTTCACCTTCTTGCCCGTCAGATCGAAGACGAACGTCTGGCTGGTGCCGGTGGTCATGTCGGTGACCGTGAACGAGCGATTTCCCGGCTTGCTCGCGTCGCCGTCGTGGCAGGCGATGCATTTGCTGTCGAAGATCGGCTGCAGCGCCTTGTCCCAGGGAACGCCCCTCACCTTTCCATAGGTGTAGTTGGTCGACACGCGGTCGACGCGCGGCACGTCCAGGTCTTCGGCGCCGCTCAACATCGCCTGGGTCTGCCCCGGCGTCACGGCCGACTGTTCGGACCGATTTTCATGGCAGCCCCCACAGGTGCGTTGCTCCCCGGCGCGACCGCTGATCCAGACCGCCTCGTTGGCCAGCGCGAGCGCGAACTTGTCCACGATCTGCATGTGCACCGGCACATTGGCGGGAACCCGGGCCGCGAACGAGCCGTCGGGCATCACGGGAACCTCTCCGTACAGCGACTGGCCGTCGAACTGGGTCGTGCCGAACGTCATGATCCCCTCCTCCCCCGAGAATCCTTCGATCAGGCGCACTTTCACCGCGGCTCCGGGCGGGACGCGAACCGTATTCGTCAGGCTCGTGTTGTACACATTGATCGCGCTGACGAGGAAGCTGGGGCCGCTGTTGATCACCGAAGCCGTCACCGGCGGCTCCGCGCGCGGCTTGATCGGCCGTGCCTGCACATCCCAGAAGGCGGGATCGTCATACAGCGGGTACCGGGTTTCGGCCTTTTGGGGTGTGCCGGGGACCACGATGTAGAGCCCAAAGTTCGCGTCCGTCTTGGCGGTGGCCAAGATTTCCGATTCGACCGGTCCATCCGCCCAGGACGCGATGAACTTCTTNNACCTCGGGCGTCATGTTGGCCACCGACGATGTCGCTTCGCTCTGGCCCAAATCCGCCAGGAGCAGCCGGCCGGCCTGCAGCGTCCGATCGCGCGAGGTGCCGACGGCGACGATCTGCACCCCGCCCGTCGCCGACGGCCCCACGTACCGGGCGCGCAGATAGCTGTTGGTGGCCGCCCCCGCGGGGTCGGATGCCGGGGTCAGCTCGCCGCCGAATGCCTCGCGCATNNCCCACCTGGGCGGTGACCTGGCGTTCGTACTCGTCCTTGAACTGCGGCGTGCCTTCCTCGACATTGCGGTTCGTCGTGAACAGGATTCTCTGACCGGGCAAGAAGATCGGGTAGATGTAGTCGTTGTCGCCCTCGGTCAGCTGCCTGATGTTGGTTCCATCCAGATTCATGGTGAAGATCTGAAACTTCGCCGGATTCGAATCGCCGAGGTTGGCGGAGAACACGATCGACTGGGCGTCAAACGAGAGGTCCCAGGACATGATGTCCGCATGGGCGAACATCGGGTCCGAGGTGAGGACGGTCAGTGTCCCGTCGGCCGCCGGCGGTTCCAGCTTGACGATGCGCGCGCCGGGCACGTAGCTGGTGTAGTCGAACACGTTGCCAACATCATGCCGCAGCGGCCGCTGCAGAAAGACGATGGATTGCACATCGGTGGGCACAGCCCCGCCCGAGCTCTGGCTGCCCGAGCACCCCGCGAGGCCAAGGCTCGCCGCGGCCCCAATCCCCCAGACACCGACAAGAAGCAATGTACGCGCATGTAACATGTGGTCTCCTTCGTGTAGCCGACTCGGAACAAGGGTCAGCAAGATCAACGCCAGGACGCCTGGCGTCTCCGAGGGGCGAGAACCCGCGCCAGGGGCGGGGCATCGCGGGAATCACCCCTGCGCCGTCACCTCTGGGTGTGCGTGGTTGCGCAACCGCAGATTTCGGCCGAAATATGGGGCTTTGGCCATCGGCCCCGTGGGTCGGGCCGCATTTCAGGTCTTTTTCAGGTCTGTTGCAGGGCGATGCCGGTTGCGCAACCACCGTTGAAGCAGCGTGCCGATGTTTGCGGCGATCCTTCCGTCGACCGCCCGGGGCGAATGATTCCTTGAGTCACCCCATGAAATGAGTCTACGCTTGAGTCCAGGCCATGGACCAATTGTCCCCATTGTTCGGTCCCGGGCAGCGCCTGGGTCGGTACGAGCTGCTGCAGCGGCTCGCGGTGGGCGGCATGGCCGAGGTCTACCTGGCCTTTTCGGTCGGCCCGGGGGACTTTCGGAAGGTCGTGGCCATCAAGCGCTTGTTGCCGCAACACGCGCTCGATCCCCAGCTGCTGCGTATGTTCCTCGACGAAGCCCGGCTGATGGCCCGTCTGTCGCACCCACATATTCCGCAGGTGACCGATGTCGACGACGGCGCCGCCGGGACTGTCCCGTTCTTTGTCATGGAGTACGTTCACGGCACGGACCTGCGCGGGATTTTGAACGCCGCCAGGGGGCCATTGCCATTCGAGCACGCCCTGGCCATCACCTCGGCGGTAGCAGCCGGTCTGCACCACGCCCACGAACACCGCGGCGGCGGCGGGCAATCGCTGGAGATCGTGCACCGGGATGTCTCTCCGTCGAACATCCTGGTGAGCTTTGACGGCGGCGTGAAAGTCACCGACTTCGGGGTCGCAAAATGGACGGAGCAAAAGAGCTTCACGCATCAAGGTCAGCTCAAGGGGAAGTTCGCGCACATGTCGCCCGAACAATGTCGGGGCGAGGCGCTCGATCGGCGCAGCGACGTGTTCGCGCTCGGCACTTTGCTCTACGAGATGACGACCGGGCAACCCCCGTTCGCGGCCGAAAGCGAGTACGAGCTGCTCAAGCAGATCGTGTCGCGGGATGCGTCGCCCCCGCGCCGCGCCGGCGGGGAGTACCCCGCCCCGCTCGAATCGATCGTCATGAGATCGCTGCGGCGTGACCGCGACGATCGGTATCCCACGACCCAGCAGTTTCAACTGGAGTTGGAGGCGTTCGCCCGCGAGCACCGGCTGGTGGTTTCGCCGGTTGCCCTGGCCGGCTACCTCGAGAGCTTGTTTGGCGCGCAGGTCACCGAGTGGCGAGAAGCGCAGGCGAGCGGAAGAACCCTGGCCGATCACCTCGGCACGGGGCCCATCGCGGTGCGCGCCGATCCGGCGCTGCCCGAGCGGACGGCGACGGATGCTTTCGCCGTGAAACCGTTGGATCTCAGCGTGCCTGGCTCATACATGTCCGCGCCCACGCCCCTCGGAACATTCACCACTGCCGCGGTCACCGCTCCCGCGGCGGGCCCCAACAGAACGACCCGCAAGGTGGTCATCGCTGGCGTCAGCGTGGCGATCCTCGCTTCGCTTCTTGTGGCCACGGAGCTGACCTCCAGGTGGCAGCGCGCTTCGCCGGCCCCGCCCGTACCGGTTGGAACAGGCGTTGGATTCAAGGACACGGGGGTGACTCTCGTGTCGGACAGGCACGTCGGTGAAGGACCCTCCCCGATCGATCGACGAACGCCCGCGAAAGGGACGCCCGGCCCGGTGCCAGCAGAGCCGGCGCCCACAGCGGCCGCTCGGCCGGTCAAGGCGCAGGGCTCTGGCGCGCGGCGAGGCCGCGGGGGTGCGGGACGCCTGGCGCGCCGCGAATCCGCGCCGGCTAGTCCCGCGTCTCCGGGCGGCGAAGAGATCCCGGGCACGCGGAATGTGCGGGCCCAGGCGTTGGTCCAGGGTCCTGCGCCGGCCCCGGGGCTCGCGCCGCAGGTGAAAGCCCCGCCCCAACCCAGCGCGGCCACCGGGCGTGCGATAGATGCATCGCCGCCAACACCCCTGAAGGTGTGGGATCCCGATTCTCCCGTACCTCCCTAGACGCCCGCCCTTGTGTGACCACCCGACCGGAGCGGCAACTCCCACCACCATGTCCGTGGTCCGCGCCAGCGTTTTCGTTCTCGTATTGTTCGTCGTTTGCGTCTGTGTGCCGCTCGGGGCGGGCGCGGGCGTGGCCAGAGCGGAAGATGAACC
>PMNO01000499.1 GCA_003161835.1 Myxococcales bacterium
CAGTTGAGGCTGGTCGTGACCGAAGCGTGCGTCGAAATGTTCACATCCTTCGGGTTCGCGGTGCGCGTCATCGATGTGGACGTACCGCCCCGGATGCAAGCGCACGACATCTCGGCCGTGATTGGCTTCGAGGGCACGGTGCGCGGGACCCTGATGGTCTCCGCGCGATCCCATTTGTTTCGCAGCACCAATCCAGTCGCCGACGGCGTCGTGCCGCTTTCGGATGACGACGCGTTGGACTGGACGCGAGAGATGGCCAATCAGCTTCTGGGACGTGTGAAGAGACGTTTCTGTGAGCTCGGGCAAGACTTTCACGCGGGTACCCCCAGCGCCATCGCGGGCCGTGAGATCGCGAGAAAATTCCCCGCTCGGGCTGGAGTCGTGGATCTGGCCCTGACGGTGGGGGGGGATGTCGCCTTGATCTGTTTCGAGGTGACGCCGCCGCTCGGCGGCCGGCTATTTCCAGACCCGGCCGATCCGATTCCGGTGTCCGGCGAAGGTGAAATGTTTCTGTTCTGATGTGGTGTGGTGAGGTCGGGATTCACCGCGGCGAGGATGGGCCCAATGTCAAACAAGATTTTAGTCGTTGATGATTCGCGCACGATTCGGCAACAGGTCGGAACCGCCTTGGTGCGCGCCGGCTACGAAGTGGTTGAAGCCGAAGACGGGGTGCAGGGACTACGCGAGATCACGGCGCGGCGCGATCTGGCGCTCGTAATTTGCGACATCAACATGCCGAACATGAATGGCCTCGAGATGTTGGCGGCGGTCAAGGCAGACGCCGCCAATGCGTCGTTGCCAGTGGTCATGCTGACGACCGAAGGCAAGACGGAGACGATTCAACAGGCCAAAAAGTCCGGCGCGAAAGGTTGGGTGATCAAGCCCTTCAACCCCGACCAGTTGCTGGCCGCCGTCCGCAAGATCGTCGGAAGCTGACGCCACGGCGGGGCGCGCGCGGCCGATCCGAGCCGGCCGCTTGACCCCTATTCCAGGGCCTTGTCTATGTGTTTCAGAGCGTCGGGTTGCAGGCCGAAGCTNNTCGGAGAGATCGAAGATGAGATTGGCGGCTTGCAGGCCCAGCGCCTCGTGGTCGGGGACCACGGCCAGGGCGCCGAAGGGTGAGCGCGGATCCACGAAATTGGCGACGCCCACGATCAGCGGGAGCTTGGCATCCGCGGTCTCGGCGCGCCACGCGTCATCCAGGAATGTCTCGTCGCGCACCAGCACGTTGTCGTTGAGCATCCAGATGGCATCCACCTTCTTGGCTCGAGCCAGCTCGTGAAGGGCGTCGCGCAATCCCGCGGCCGTCACGTCATTGGGCACCTGCACGGAGACGATCTCGATGTGCTCCTTGGCCGCCAGTGTCTTCTGGCGCTCGACGAACCTCAGGAANNGATCGGCGAATCAGGGGTTGCACGTCATCGATGAAGGCGGCCATGAGGAGAATCGCGGGCGGCACCGGGGCGGTGGGCTGCCCGAGCTGGTATTGCCGATATAGATTCATCGTCGCGTTGTTCATCAGCACCAGGCAATCCGGCTTGGTCGCGCGGATGGCGGCGGCGAGATCGGTGACCTTGGTCTGCGGCCCCACCGGGAACGTGCGGATGTTGAAGCTCTTTTGAACCTCCGACACCAGGCTCTTCCGGACGTCCACGAAGTTGGCCGAGGTGGGCATGGCGATGAGGAGGGAGGGAGCGCCGGCCCGCTGCGGGGGGTCGACGAGGACAACCGGGCCTTGTGAAGAGCCGGCGCGCTCGCCAGCCGTCGTCGCGCAGGCCGCGAGGACCAGGAGCACGAGCGCCCACCTCGTGGAGATCGTCGTGGTTCCCGGCGGCGGCAGGCGTTCGCGCGCGTTCGACCCACCCATCCACCCACCCATCCGCCCNNTGACCCATCCGCCCACCCATCATGGTGCCCTCCACGAATCGATACCCAAGAGGTGTTTCGTGGGCGCATCGAGGCTCTGAAACGACTTGACGACGGTGTCCCGCACCGCTGGATTGAGCACCGCTACGGCCGACAAGCCCACCGCGGACCCGGGCAACTCACGGGTCCTGATGACCAGACGGGTGCGCTGTTGCAACTGGGCCAATTCGGAGACGGACAGAACGATGGCATCAGCGGCCGAGAATTCGAGCAGGGGCAGGAGGTCCTCGATCTTGGCCACCCGCTTGACCTTCACATCGGTGGCTTTGAGCAGGTCATTGAGAAAAGACTGCGTACCGTCGCGGCCGAGCAAATCGACGATGCCAATGCTCTTCCCGGACAGGGATCCCTCGAGGGGTTGGTTGACCGAGGCCAGGACGTAGGGCTCGCTGCCCTTGCCGCCGCGCTGCCCCTGCAAGGTGGCCGTTTTTCCCCGCTGCTGTAGCACCGGCGTGATGCTGACGAACGCATCGGGATGGGTGTTGGCCAGGCCCTCCTCGAAATCGCGATAGCGCCCAAAGACGGTGATCGTCAGCTGAGGCAATCGGTCCCGGAGGGTCTTTTCGACCACGCTCGCCTTGGCGTCGAGTTGCAGAAACACGTGAATCACCGGCTTGTTGCCATCGGCGATCGCCAATCCCGCTGCCTGAACGGCGTACAGCAGCCC